>MWDD01000001.1 GCA_002070375.1 bacterium ADurb.Bin157
CGCGTTTATGTCATAATTTCGTTTGTCAGCACTCTTAAGTTGTCTAAACTTCGCAGACGCTGCTTCGGCTTTGTCTCTGTTATTTAGGACAGTGGCAACTAATGCTGACTTAAGCACAATTTCGGCATTATCCGGTATCGCTGACAAATAATCCTCGCACATTTTTAAGGCCGCATCATAAGATTCCCCGACAATGAGTATCTTTATACTTTCAATGTGTTTTGCCTTCTTATCGTCTAATCTCATGTCAGCAAGAATAGCACTCGCCTTAGCCCCGTAATCCTTATCATTGACTATCCTTTGCAAAAAGCGCTTTGCACCCTCTTCATTGCCGGTAACATAAGAGTATTTGCCTGCATAAAATATCGCTCCCTGATGTTTCGGGTTAAGCTTTAAAACACGTTTTATATCGTCTTTAACCGACTTTAAATCATTCTTATCGTCCGCAACTATAATTTTTTTAAACAGAATATCTTCTAGTCCGTTTCCCGACCTTGCAGAAGTGGTTACATTGCTTAGCGAAAGTCCTGCCAAGCAAACCGCAAAAGTCATAAGCAACCTTTTAATTGTTTTATATCTTACTCTCGGCATAATTCCTCCGAGTTCGCGCTTACTTTCATTGAAAGAGAGTTTGGTCTCACATCTTGTTCAAATATTTCCTTAAGCAAGTCGCTCGCATTTTTGACCAAGCGGTCGCCCGGTTTTCCTACCAGCAAAATATGTTCAAGATTTATTCTTGCCTCTTCAAACTTACCCTGTCTTCTTTTTAAGATGGCTAAATTGAATCTCGCGGGAAGATGATCGGCAACTTCAATAGCAGCCTCATATTCTGATGCGGCTAAGTTTTCCCAATCTGTATAGTCCCCGGGGAGTCCCTCTAAAAAGCGCTTTTCATAAGCAACAGCGAGCAAAAACCTTGCCTCTTGAGAAGCCGGGCGTAACTTAACTGCTTTTCTGTAAGCCCAAATGGCTTGCTCATATTCGGTTCGCTTTAAGTATTGATTTCCGTCTTTTATCCAAGATTCATATTTGCGGCCGCTATTGCTGAGTAATGTATAAAAGTTTTGCTCATCACCCCGTTGTTCAATAGGCGCAATGCCCATCGAAATTTCCGGGATTCTGCTTTTAGCAGCCATATAAGCCTTTGCCGTCGGCACAAAAGCAGCCGCAATTATTATTACTGTTATTAGTCTGAATTTGTTCATAGTTGCCTTCTTCTTAATACAATTCGGCATTTTATGAACAAAGGCTGAGAAGTTTTATTTTATTATATTTTCCCTTTGACAAAAACCCCCCGAAAGCCTTAAAAACTTTCGGGGGGCATAAAACTGTTTAAATTAAAGGAAAAAATCAGAAAATCATGTCTTCCATTGCTTCGTCGAGCATTGCGCCGGCTTCTGAATCAACAACATCTTTTGAATAAACTATTTCAGAGATTAACAACTGACGAGCTGTCTCAAAAAGAGACTTATCCTTGCTGCCAAGCGGCTTAAGCAAGCTTCTTCTGCAAAGCAGTCTGTAAACTTTCGCGACTTGGCACAAATCGCCGCTTTGAATTTTTTCAAGATAATCTCTGTATCTCTGATGAAAGCTCTTGCTTTCTTCTTCTTCTTCTTCAGAAAAACTCTCGCTCAATGAGCTGAAAACATCATCAATGTTAGCGTCTTTGTTAATTGTTCTCAGTCCGACCTTTTCGGCCATATCAACGGGAACCATGACCTGGCCAAGGTCACTGTAGGGGAAGTCAATCACGTAATAGCTTAAAAGCCTGCCTCTCACCTGTCTTTTATCTATATCTTTCAAAATTCCTGCACCATGAATTGGGTGTACGATGGGGGCTCCGACTTCAAAACTACTAGTCATCATTAAAATACTCCTGAAATATAATTATCAAGCCTGCATCAACAATATGCAGTTAACACCGGTCGAAACGACAAAAAACTGTCGCTTCGACCGTATTTGCCTAAAAGCCTTTGTAAAAAGAAACTATTACTTGGCTTTTTTGGCGGGCGCAGCTGCGGCAGGTGCGGCAGCGGCAACAGCAGGAGCCGCTTCGTCAGCAGCTTCTTCTTTAACCTCAGAAACGCGGCAAAGAGCGATTTTGGGGTTGGTAATAACGGTAAAGCCTTCGGCCTTAATGTCAGATACGTGCAAAGAGTCGCCCGCATCAAGACTGTCAATGTTCAATTTGATAACATCGGGAATTTTATTGGGAAGACATTCAATCTTAACTTGGTTAAGAATTGAAGTGAAAATTCCGCCCGATTTTTTGCCGATCGGGGTTCCGACGTATGAAAGTTCAACATCGATCTTAATGGGTTGATCCATTGAAACTGCCTGAAAATCTACATGCTCATATTCATGAGAAAGAGGATGTTTTTGGCTGTCTCTGACGATAACTGTTTTTTCTTCAGAACCAAATTTAACGTTAATCAAACTGTTTCTGTTGATTTTTCTAAGTTTATTGATCTCATTTTTATTGATTGCACAATGAATAGGATCTACATCTTTTCCATATACAACCGCAGGAATGAGGTTTTTAACTCTCAGTTTTTTCGCATCTTCTTTACCGACTTTGTTTCTTACTTCAGCGTTTAATACTAACTCTGCCATAGAAATCTCCTATTATTTGAAATGGTTCTATAATTGTAGCACATTTTAATTAAAACGTCAAACTGCCCCAATCTTACCATTCCGAAAACGTAAAGAGCACAATTAGTATATTATTTCATTTTGAGCAAACGAGCACTGTTCAAAACAACAAAAACAGGCCCCAGATTATGCGCAACAGCACCCATTACAGGAGAAACAATCCCCATAGAGGCCAACGCCATAAGTATAAAGCTAAAACCCGCGCCAATAAAAATATTCTGGGTTATAATAGTTTTCGTTATTTCTGAAAGCTCAAACATCTTCACAATGCTCTCAAGGTTTTCACTGTTCAAAGTAATATCAGAGTTCTGAACGGCTATATCTGAACCGCCTCTCGCAACCGCAACACCGACATCACCGGCTTTTAATGCCAATGCGTCATTAATGCCATCACCGACAAACATGACCTTGCGCCCCTCAAGCTTTTTACTGTTAACAAAATTTAGCTTATCTTGAGGCAGACACTCTGCAACCGTTTTATCAACATTTAAAAATTCACCTACGATATCGGCGATTTCTTTTTTATCCCCCGTGAGTAGGATTATCTCATTAACTCCTTTTTCTTTTATCTTAAAAATTGTCTCTTTCATTTCAGGCCTCGGACGGTCAGAAAATAAAATTCTGCCCAAAATGCGCCTTCCGTCTGAAACCCATGAAGTTATTTTATCTGTTTCACCCAATGTTGTTTCAGCGTCAACACCTATTTTATCGCGGATCCAAGACAGTTTTCCAAGATAGGACTTAGAACTTTCGCTAAAAGCCTCAACTCCTTGCCCATGATATTCTTTCTGATATTTTGAAACCTGAAGCTTTATCTTTTTTTCGTGCAAATACGAAACTATCGCAGCCGATACCGGGTGGATAGAACCACAAGCGCATATCCCGGCTATTTCAGCGAGTTTTTCTTCTTCAACACCATTTTCAGGCTCAACCTTTTCAACTTCGAGACAACCGAGCGTAACGGTACCGGTTTTGTCGAATATTACTGTGTCTACATCAGAAAGAACCTCAAGAAAAGCTGTATTCTTGATCATAATGCCATATTTCGAAGCTCTGACAAGAGCCGCTATCATTGCCGTAGGACTTGCAAGAACAAGCGCGCAAGGGCAGCTTATAACCATTACCGCAACAGCCCGTTCTACATCGCCGGACATAAACAAAGTAATTGCAGCGATCATTATTACGAACGGAAAATATAGATCAAGATATTGCTCTATAACTTTAATAATCGGGGCCTTGGAATTTTCTGCCTCTTCGAGCAAAGCCGCTATTTTACTGAATACCGTATCAGAAGGAAGCTTCGTTACCTTTATAAAGATTTTTCCGCTTATGTTTATCGTTCCCGCAAAAACATTAACACCACCATAAACATCAACCGGAACAGACTCTCCGGTAATCGGAGCCTGGTTTACAAATGTCTCACCATCTGTAACAGTTCCGTCGGCCGCTATAGTCTCACCCGGATAACAAGCTATTAAATCTCCGACTTTTAAGTCTTCCGCTTCGACAAAGATCTCACGACCATCATCCACCAGCCTGGCTTTAGTGTTGTGAAGCTTTTTCATTGCCGCTATGGCTTCTCCAACCCCTATAATTCCTTTTTCTTCGAGCAAATGCCCGGCAACCATTATAATAGGAATTATGGCGGCAGTTATAAAGTCGCCTTGAAGCATAGAAGCAAGGATTGCCAAAGAAACCAGCTGTTCCGTCATAAACTTAGGCTGTCTGCTGAACAACCCTTTCGCACCCTCATAAAACACGGGTAAAGCAACAGATAAAGCTCCTATCGCCAAAATCAACTCTGAAAATTGGACTTGTTCAGGAAAAAAGTAGCGACTGCTTAATCCCGTAACTGTCAATACTCCTGCAAAAACAGAATTTGCAAGCCTTATCCTAAGCAACTTATTTAAGCCTACTCTATGTTTTTTCTCAGCCTCGTCTTTTGTAAGCTTTAATTCAGTATTCATCAGAATATCCGTCAAAAGTCGGTTGAGGCAAATAATCTTGCCCACCCTGCCGAACGTTTTGTCCTCCGTTTATAACAGTTTTAACAGCAGCTTTGCTGTTTTCTGACGATGGATACAGCACCAAGCTCTTAATATTCTTCAACACTGTTTTTCGTGTGTTCTCAAGCATTTCTGCCCGCACTTCAACAGGATTCTCATTATACGCTTTCAACATTTTCAAAAACCTGCCTGCCTCACCCTCGGCCTTTGCTAAGGTTGCTTCATAGTATGATTGCGCTTCGCTTATGTATGTATATGCATTACTCTTTGCGCGGGGTATTTTTTCTTCCCTTATGCTTTTTGCGTTATTGATAAAATTTTTCCGGTCAATAAATGCGGAATTCACAACTTCAAATGATTCTTTTAAATAGTTAGGCGGCGCAAGTTCTTCAATTTCTGTTTCCAAAATAGTTAAGCCCAGCTGCATTTTATCAGCCTTAGATTGGATTTCGTTTTTGACCGCAACAGCAAAATCAGATTTGTCGACAGTCAGTAAGCCGTCTATAGAAAATTGCGCCGCAGCCTTTGTCATTTCTGAAACCGCTAAATCATTAATTATGCTGTCAAAAAAACGAATCGGGTCTGATGAACCCAAAACCGCTTTTACGGGGTCAGAGATTTTATATTTTATTAAAACCACAGCCTGACAAATGTTTTCGTCACCGCTAATGCAATACCCCTCAGAAACCGGATCAATAGTGTTTGAAGCAACCTGATCATCTGCCAGCTTAATGGCCGCCAACTCAGAAACCCTCACTTCACGCACCTGCATAACCGGCACTTTAATTACTTCGTCGAACGGCTTTGGAAGAGCCGGCACCCAGCCCGGCAGATGAATTTGCTCCGCAGCCGTCTCGCCGCAAAGCTTTCCCATTCTTATTATTAAAGCAACTTCATCGGGGTTTACCACAGTCACACCCGAAAAAAAATAACCTATAAAGACAAAAGCCATAAAAATCTTTAAAAGCGCCATAAAATCGTTTATGGTCTTATAAAGCGATTTTACATGTTTTTTGTTCTTTTTCATTTTATTCTCCGCTTAAAACATTAAACGGCGGTTGATCACTCCTAAGCACAAAAACAGCATTGTTATCCACAATTTTTTCCAGCGCCTCTAATGAACGGGTAAATTTATAAAACTCTCTGCCCTGCTTATGAGCGTCAGCATATATCTCAGCCGCAATTTTATCAGCGTTGCCTTTGATTTCGGCAGCTTTTCTGACAGCATCTGCGCTTAATTTTGCAATTTCCAAATCTGTTTCCGAAAGAATGGCAGAGGCTTCCATTCTACCCTCAGCCCTATATTTTGCCGCATATTGCCCTCGTTCCGCGTGCATCTGGTTGAATATTGCCAAAACATTATTTTCGGGATAAGCCAATCTTTTAATGCCTAAACTTACTATTTCTATTCCAAAAGCAGATTTTGCCTTTTCTACTACAGAGTCAAATATCCCGGCTTCAATTTCTTGAAGCTTAAGCTGCTCAGGCACCGTTGAAACCAGGTTTCTGAGCTCATAGTTCCCTAACACGTTGTTCTTAGAACTCGACACCAAACCTTCAATCTTTTCTGTGGCATTATCTATTGTTGCAACTGATTGGATGAATACAAGAGGGTTATCTATTTTCCACACAATGTATGTAAGCAAAATCACAGACTTTTTATCTTTTGTCATGGTCTGAGTAAACTTTGTATTGTAAACTCTTTTACGACAATCAAGAGAATAAACTTTATCGATGGGCCATGGCCATTTAAAATGCAATCCCGGTGTTTCCAAAACTCTTTCAGGTTTTCCAAGATGGGCAACGATGGCTTTGTGTCCCTCGCTTAAAGGAAATGAAAACATAGCGTATGAAATTAGTCCCAGTAACATGATTGCTAATGTTAATCGAAGGGCAAAATGCATATTTAAAACCTTTCCTGATAATTATTGATCGGGCAAATTCAGAATAATACTGTCTTTTTCCCTCATTAAAGCTTTATCGAAAATATACAAATTTTTCGTTTTATATATTCTTTGCATGCTCTCAAGTTTTAATCTGAACGATTCTAGTTCCGGTTCCGAGTTAAAGGGAATTGACCTTCCGATTATTGAATAAGCCTCTCCCGCCGCCCGCTGTATCGAGTCCTGGGCGCCCATCTTCGCTTTCATTTCAACTGAAAAAGCATCTGCCCGATGAAAATGAAGTTTGTGCTCTCTTTCTGTTTTTGCCTTAAGAACATAGGCCGGTTTGTCAATTTGGGCACTTATAATATCTTCGAAAGCTCCGGCCACTTCAAGAGGCGGATGAATTGCCAAAAAGACTACTTCCACAATTTCTATTCCGGCTTTATAAGCATCAATATTTCTTTGCAGCTCTTTTTTAATTTTATTAGCCAATAAAGCTCTGTCTTGACTTATGATATCGTCAAAGGTCGACGACACTGTTGCCAAAGTCAAAAGCTTGTAGGCCGCAGACTGAATAAAGTCATCAGGATTAGCCATCTCGTTTAAATAATTCACAAGATTGTTGATACGATAGTATATTCGGCAATCTATATTTATAAGCTCAACTCCATCGCCCACAATCAAATTCACGTTGGTTAACGAATGCTGCTTAGCCCAAATCAGATGATTCTGTCTTTCACCGGCTTCAAAGCCCACGTCAATGGTTTTTATCTTTTTTGAATCATTAAAAACAACAGTAGCAAATGGCCAAGGCAATTTAAAATGAACTCCGGGAAGGGCAGACTTTTTATCTGCTGTCACCCCGAATGTTTTTACAACAGCCTCTTTGTCGACGGGAACAATAACAATAGATGTAGATATCCAAAAGAAAATCAAAGCACATATAATTGCAGGCTCAAATATTGCGGCAAAATATGATGCCATTTCAGATTTGGAAAGATCTATTCCGAATCTTTCTTCCACAGCAGACACAAAGCTTTTTTTCAAAGTTGCCTCAGAAGCCACGGAAGCAATCGTAAACAGCGGTAAAACAGTTTTTAGGGGTTCCTTTTTTATGATTGCAATCATCTTGGCAAAAAGCACAAATAGCAATTCCAAGTTTACTGTAGCTATATAAAAATTGGCCGTGAGCAGTAAATAATCAACCGATAATACAGCATAACCCGATTGCGGAGGATTCAAGTAAAAAGCAGCCACATAAATAAAAAATAAAACTGCCGTAAAACCGGAAATTTTTGAGGCGGCGGCAAAAATAGAGGCTAATTGAATATCTTGCTCATTTTCAGCAACTCGCAAAGAAAAAACGGAATAAAAATACAAAACAACTGCTGCAATTAAGCATATCAAGCGTTGTGAAAGGCCTGTAAAAATTAAAGAAGAAGAGGAAGCCAAAGAATATAAACAAGCTAAATAAAGAGAATATAAAACAAAAGCAGAAAAAGCAGCACCGGCAAACAATAATATAAAGCGATAAACAGCAAATCGCGAATCAGACCTAGAAGAGCACAACATTGAGTCAACTAAAGGCATAATCGCTGTAAAAGAGAAACATCCAAGTAAGGTTGCCAGCCTGTAATCAAGCTTATAAGAGGCGTAAGCCAGAAGCAACGCAAAAACCGTTGTTATAATCTTTAACAAATGCATTACTGCAAACTAACACAAGTATTTTAATAAGTCGATTTTTTTGACAATAACATATTATTGAATTACTCTAAAATGAAATAACAAAAGAGAAAAAGAGATGACAAAAGAGGAATTTTGCGCGGCACTCTTACTGAGCAGAAAAAAGGGAGTCGGCGCGGCACGTTTTAAAAAGCTTATAGAGCGACACAAGCTGCCTTCGATAGCTTTGAGAGAGCTAGAAGGCGAAAGCGGCGAAAAAATGGAGTTTGACAAGCGCAGCCTGAATAAGTCAAACACTCAAGATCAGATCATTAAAACTCTTGAGGGATTTGAACGAGGTGATTTTTACGCTTGTATTTATGGGGAACCGGATTATCCCCGACAGCTATACTGTTTGTCGGAACCACCGCCGGTGCTGTTTGCAAGCGGTCCTATAAAAGATTGCAAATACGCTGCAATAGTCGGAACGCGTAAAATGACCGCTGAAGGTAAAAAACTGGCAGAAATTGTAACAAAAAAATGCGTAGAACAGGGATACGCAATAATCAGCGGCGGCGCCGAGGGCATAGACAGCGCAGCTCACGAAACTGCTTTAAGCTTGGGCGCACACACTGTGGCAGTATTCGGAAACGGCATAGATTTGGTGTATCCAAAAAAAAATAAAGAACTTTTTCAAAGAATAGCACAAAGCGGCGCTGTAATTTCGGAACTTATGCCCGGCACAAAGCCCGCGAAAGGATTTTTCCCTACAAGAAACAGAATTATTGCAGGCATGGCAGAAATAGTGATTTTCGTTCAAGGAACAGAAAAAAGCGGCGCACTCATTACAGTTAACTGGGGCAAAAGGCTTGGCAAAATTATTAAAGTCTTGCCCGCGCATGACAAATCGCCGGAATGGGGCGGAAACTTGCTGTTGTTAGGCACGAACCCCAACTTTTATTATGGTCTTGAATCTTGAGAACTAAAATCATATACTGGCCGAGAATTTAAAAACAAGGATATAAAATGGAAAGCCAAAACACAGAAAAAACGGTGAGCTTTATCACAAAGATGGTGCGGCCATTTTTAACCGGGCCTCTTTCGATTATTGTAATTCTGTTTGCGACAGTGCTTGGAATTGCAGCTATATTTGCCACCCCGCGAGAAGAAGAGCCGCAAATTGTTGTGCCGATGGTTGACGTTTTCGTCAATTTTCCCGGGCAAAGTCCTCAAGAAGTTGAGGAGTTAGTTAGCAGACCGCTCGAAAAACTCATGTGGCAGATAGATGGGGTTGAACACGTTTACTCTTTACTCCATGAGCAGGCGCGACCAAAGTATGGTTACGGTCAGGTTCTATGTAGGGCAAGACCGAGAACGTGCAATGGTCAAGATAAGAGACAAAATTGAGGCTCATGGTGATATAGTGCCGCCGGGTGTCGCCGGATGGCTCGTCAAACCCGTTGAAATAGATGATGTGCCCATTGTTACTCTTACACTATCTTCGTCTGAACTTGATGCTGCCGAACTGCGAAGAATTGCCGAAGAAGCGGAGGCACGACTTTCAAGTGTAAGAGATATTTTTAGAACGGAGATACACGGCGGTTATCGGCGAGAAATCAGGATCGAAATCGACCAAGATAAAATGATGGCCCTTGGCGTCTGCTTCGTTGACGTGCACAACGCTTTGGCCGGCAACAATTTTTTAGGCACGGCGGGGACAATAAGAAGCGGTGAAAAGAGTTTTGCAGTGTTGGCAGGAAGCCAAATCAAATCAGCAAAAGACCTTGAGATGCTTCCCATCAAAACCGTAGACTCAAAGCATGTTTACTTAAAAGATGCCGCAAACATTTACGACACCTCTGAAGAGCCGGAATTCTATCATCATTCTTTATATGGCGCCGCTTCAAATGTTGAAAATCAGGGAAAGCGAATGCAAGCCGTAACCTTGTCGTTTAGCAAAAAGAAGGGCACAAATGCGGTCAAGGTAGCCCAAGAAGTAATAGCCGAAGCCGAAAAACTCAAAGGAAAAGTTATACCCGGCAACGTTGATCTTATAGTTACCCGCAATTACGGTGCAACGGCCGATGAAAAAGTCAATGAATTGCTTTCGAGCTTGTTTTTTGCAATTCTCACCGTCGTCGCCCTGCTTGCATTTACCATGGGCTGGCGGCCCGCTCTGGTCGTAGGGTTATCGGTTCCCGCAAGCTTTTCTTTGGCTCTTTTTGTTAATTTAGTTTTTGGATACACAATTAACCGCGTAACTTTATTTGCACTTATTTTGAGCCTTGGGTTGGTCGTTGATGACCCGATTACAAACGTTGACAACATAGAGCGGCATCTGCGAATGGACGATAAAGACCCCATAAAATCAACATTAAGAGGGGTTGATGAAGTTATTGTTCCGGTAATAATATCTACCCTGGCTATTATCGCCTCTTTTACACCGATGTTCTTTATTACGGGGATGATGGGCCCATACATGGGGCCGATGGCAATAAACGTTCCTTTGACCGTTACCTTTTCAACAGTCTGCGCACTGACCTTTGTTCCTTGGCTGGCAATGAACCTTTTAAAGAACAAAACCAACGTTGGAAGCGAAGCTGATAACGGAGTCTCCCCCTGGGTTAAAAAACTGTATCATGCAATTATTTCGCCTTTATTAAAAAAGCGAAACGCAATATTACTTATTGTTGTAATAATATTATTGTTGTTAGGCTCTGTGATGCTGATGATTTTCAGAAAAGTGCCTTTAAAAATGCTGCCGTTTGATAATAAAGACGAACTTCAAATAGTCTTGGATCTGCCCGAGGGGGTTAACCTTGAAGAAACAGACCGTGCGGTAAGCGAAATTGAAGCATATTTGGCACGTATAAACGAGGTTAAAACCGTTCAAAGCTATGTCGGCATACCCGCACCAATCGACTTTAACGGCATGGTTAGGCATTACAACCTGAGACAGGCGCCAAATAACGCAGACATAAGAATTAATTTAGCGCACAAATCAAAAAGAACTCAGCAAAGCCACGCTATAGCAATGCGAATCAGAAAAGATATCACCGCAATTGCCGACAAATACAAAGCCATTGCTTCTATCGTTGAATTGCCGCCGGGCCCCCCGGTCTTCTCAACACTTACCGTTGAAGTTTATGGCGATGAAGACAACACCTATGACGAAATATTAAAGGGTGCCGAATTCTTGCAAGAGCAACTTAAAGAAGAAGACAGCGTTCATATTGTGCAAATCGACAATATGAACGAAACCCCGCACACAAGAATGGTGTTTACGCCGGACATCCAAAAAGCGGCATTACACGGTCATTCTGCCAAGACCCTCTTCAGTCTGCTTGCACAAACAATAAACGGCAGCAAAATAGGCTTTGCCCATATAGACAACGAACGAGCCGCAGTGCTCATAAATATGCGTATGCCGAGATCAGACCGGAACGACCCAAATAGGCTCGCTGCAATAACCATAAGAGACCGAATGGGCAACCTGATCCCCCTCGGAGAACTCGGTAAATTTGAATTCGATAAAACCGAGCAAATCATTCAACACAAAAACCTTAAACCTGTTGTTTTTGTTACGGCTGAATGTGTCGGTCGCCCGCCTGCAGAGATTGTTTTTGACATGCAGCAACGACTCTCTAAACTCAAACTTCCGCGCGGAATCAAATACGAATGGGCAGGAGAAGGCGAATGGGAAATAACAGTCCGAGTATTCAGAGACTTGGGAATAGCCTTTGGGGTGGCCATGCTGGGCATATACCTGCTCTTGGTTGTTCAAATGAGCAACTTCACCATGCCAATTCTGATTATGTCGTCAATCCCGTTAGTTATTATTGGCATCGCACCGGGCTTTTATCTGCTCAATTTGGTTTCGGCAGGAATCGTGGACGGTTATCCCGACCCCATATTCTTCACCGCTACCGGCATGATCGGAATGATCGCTCTAGGCGGCATTGTAATCAGAAACAGCGTGGTATTGATTGAGTTCATTCAAGAATCTGTTAAAAAAGGAAGTTCTTTAGAGGATGCAATTAAAGAAAGCGGAGCGATTCGTTTTAGGCCGATTATGCTTACTGCCGCTACGACGCTCTTAGGCGCTTGGCCCATTACTCTTGACCCAATCTTCTCAGGGCTGGCCTGGGCACTGATATTTGGCCTAATCTCAAGCACCCTCTTTACAATGCTGGTTGTTCCGACAATATATTACTTCACTCATAAAGGGCGCGAAGTAACTAACATAAAAGAATCTTAACGAGGTAAAACCATGATAAAAAAAATTATTATACCATTAGCCGGCATCAGTGCTTTGGCATTATTGATGGCCTTTCAGGCAGGCGCTTTTGCTACCGACAAAATAAACCCCGGTATCAAAAAAGCCTTTGAAATAACCGCTCAAGAAACTATAACCATAGAAAAAGTATCAATCCCGGAATACCATCATTCAATAGGTACAGTAAGAAGTCGCGACGAAATCGACGTTATACCGAGAATTATCGCAAGAATTCTCGAAGTCAAAGTTAGAAGCGGTGACAACGTTAAGCGCGGCGATATTATAGCTGTATTAGACGCAAAAGACCTGCAAGCAGCCGTCTCGCAAGGGCAAGAACAATATCGAGCGGTGTCGGCTGCGATATCCGCCGCCGACGAGCAAATTAAATCTGCGGAAGCTGTACTTGAACTGGCAAAAAAAGAACATGTTAGAGCCAAAACATTGTTCGAACAAAATGCAATAGCCAAAAGAACCTTTGATGAAGCGGGTACTGCCCTTAAACAAGCTGAAGCCGCCAAACAGCAGGCTATACAACAAAAAAGAGCGGCACAAGCTCAAGCGGCGGCGGCCGGACAAAGCATAAAACAAGCCGAAGTCGGCTACGAATACGCAACGGTTTTAAGCCCAATAGACGGCATTGTAGCTGAAAGACTCGCAGATCCGGGCGATTTAGGCAACCCCTCATCGGTAATTCTCAGAATATTCGACCCCAAAACCATGCTCCTAGAAGTGCCTATAAGAGAAAGCTTAGTCAAAGATGTTATAGTCGGAACAGAAGTAATTTATAATGTCTCGGCCTTAGATAAAGAATATATGGGAAAAGTAATTGAAGTGGTCCCCTATGTCGATCCAAGCACAAGAACTTTCTTAGCCAAAATTTCCATAGACAACCCCTCTGAGCTTATGCCGGGCATGTATGGCACCGTAAAAATACCGCTAAAATCAACAAAAAACGCTATCTTAATACCCGAAACAGCCTTAATAAAAACAGGACAACTTGAATCTGTAACCGAAGTAAAAGACAAGACCCAATACAGGCGACAAGTTAAAACTATCAAAAGCTCCGACGGAATGCTCGAGGTTGTGAGCGGCCTGACACACGGGCAAACAATTATTAAATCTGCATCTGAATAATAGTTATAAAAAAACACCCGCTCTTTAAGCAGAGTGGGTGTTTTTTTTATTTAAAGATATTTGTTTCAGTCGCCACATCCGCCACAAGAGCCGCATGAGCCGCCACATGAAGAGAACGCGGGTTTTTCGGAAGCGTCTTTAACTTCAACCAGTTCGAGTTCGAAATGAAGTTTTTTGCCTGCCAAAGGATGATTCATATCAAGTGTAACATTTTTATCATCAAAAGAGGTTACAGTTGCTAAAGCACGTTGCCCGTCTTCCATTTGAAGAGCAAGCTGCATTTCTGCTTCGGGTTCAAAATCTTCGCCAAACATTGTGCGCTCTACAGTCATTACCTGTTCTTCATCATAATTTCCGTAAGCTTCGGCCGGTTCAAGAACGATATTTTTCTTTTCACCGATTTTCATGCCTTCAACGTTTTTATCGAAGCCTTCTATTAAATCACCCTCACCGAGAATAAAATCAAGAGGCGCGCCGCTTCGGCTTGAATCAAAAGTTTCGCCGGAATCAAATTTTCCGACATAGTGTACAAAAACCCAGTCGCCTTTTTTTGCTACTGTCATCTGAGAGGCTCCTTAACGTCGGTCCGACCGACTAATAATTTCACGATTAAACAAAAAACATTGTAAAAACGCTTGGCGTAGTGTATAACGCATATGTTAAATTAGTCAATAAAAAATTATAATTACAGACAATTTTGCCATTGTATGAAATAATTAGTCACAAAAAGCCTTAGTAAGAGGCGCAAAAAAATATAAGAAGGGCGTTAGAAAAAAATGGAAATATCATTTAGTAAACAACAATTGAAAAAACTTGTAGAAATCGCAGCAATAGCTGAATGGGTCTTGACGGCATTAGACGAAGAAGATGACCCGAGAAAAGATGAGTATATGAAGGTTCTTCAAAAAATTTATCGTTCGGGTTATCAAAACGGAATGAAAGAAGAAATAGAGCATCTTGAGGACGTGGATGAATTTTTTCCGACCACCGACTGGGAAGAAGGCACCGAAGCACGAACTTTTATCGAAGAGTTTGAAGAAAAATCATTCTGGACAGAGCTCATAAACAGGCTAACAGAAAGAGACCTCAAAATAAAGCTTCAGGGAAAAGAACCTAAAAACTTTGACGAATACTACGAAAAATTTGAGGCCCTTAGCGAGAAATACGTAGAAGAATTCAAGAACAATGATCTTGAAAATATCAGTATAATCAAAAAATAAATAAAAAAAACAGTTCGTTTTCACACGAACTGTTTTTTCGTTTTTAGCCCAGCCAAAAATTTTCGGGAGTTTGTCCCGCAAAAACGCCGGAATACTGGCCGGGGTCTTCGCATCTTTGGAATATAAACTGACACACGGGCGTGTCGGGTATAAGCTTTAAAGGTATTGGGCCGAAATTTGAAATTTCGAGAACTTGGTGGTTTGAGATCCCGGGCTGCATAAATGAAGCTGAAATGTGAACTAGCAGACCTACTCTTGCAAAGCGGCTACGGCCTTCTAGCCAACCGGAAATACCGTTGCTTAAGGTAATTTTTTCTGTTGTGATTCCGAGGACAGTTTGCCCGGGAAGCAAAGTAAGAGTTTCACCTTCAGGAACAACAAGCCCTTTAGTTGCGGCTTTAAAATCCATGTCAGCTGACATACATAGCGCGTTGGGGAGATGAACAAAAACGCGAAAAGCATTTGAAAGGTGCAAATCTACACTGGCCGGGCCTAACATCTTCTCGTCAAAGGGAGTGATGTGAATGTTCCCTCTTTCCATTTCTCGTAGAATTGCATCTCTTCCGAGTATCGTCATAAGTTCCTCCGATAAAAAAAGTGTGGGTTAAAATTATACCACTCTTTTGCCTTTGTGCAAATAAATAATTGAACCCACAAAAGCAGTAATCGGAATTGCCAATACCATCCCAAACAAACCCGCCAGTGATCTTACAATTTCTGTGCATATAAATTCCATATTCATGATTTTAATTAATGGAAAATCTTCTCTTTGCATTGAAAACACAAGAATTAGAGATAGAGATGCGCCTGTATATGCCAAAATAAGAGTGTTTACCATACTGCCGATTATGTCTCGCCCAATATTCATGCCGCTTTTAAACATTTCTTTTTTTGTATAGTCCGGGTTTGCTATTAATATTTCTTTTAAAGCAGAAGCAATTGAGATAGAAACATCCATAACAGCACCTAAAGCACCGATGATAATTCCGCTAACTAAAATACCTTTAAGATCGACATTAGAATTCAGAATTTGAAGGTATGCGGTTTCATCACCGCTATACCCGCTTAATTTCAAGAAAATAACTGAAAACCATCCAAAAAAACCTGCTAAAATAACTCCGCTCAAAGTGCCAATTCCCGCAATTAAAGCCTTTTGGGTTAAACCTGCTATAATTAAAATACTCACAAATACAATCAGAGCCGCACAAATCACAGTCAAAGGCAAAGGAGGAACTCCGGCCATTAAATAATGGGTCATCACTCCAAAAATAATAATCAAAGTAAAGAAAAGCGCAAGCATCGCTTTCACACCATTAACCCCTGAAATAAGCGCGATAATAAGCAAAAGGAGTATGATCAACCCCATAATCTTGCGCGATTTGTAATGCTCGTCTATTCCGACAATCAATTGATCTTCGTGCTTTTCAATTACCGCCAAAACAATGTCGCCGGGCTTCAAATCAAGTTTATAAACAGAACCTTCGGTCTCAAAATGGTCAATAACCATTCTCTGGCCCTTGTAATCGCCGGTAATATGTTCTAATTCTACAATATAAATCTTATCGTTTAATTCAGTTTCTTCATCTTCAGCTTGCTCAATATGTTTAATTTCAGCAATAGAATAAATCCCCGTGTTGGTCCCGCCAAAGACATAAAATAATACTGCGGACATTAAAAATAATCCGGAGATTGCTATAATTATATTTGCTTTCATTTTTTTACTCACTTCCAAATCATCTCGGGAAGAAGTTTTTCAAGACTTTCCTCATAAACATCGTCTACGGGCGCAAAAAAATCAAACCCGGTTTTTTCTTCAATTTCATCTATCGTTGCAAAAAACTCATTTATTGACTCTTTGCCCGTTACATCCTGTGGCAGGATAAAAGAAAGAGTTCTTATACGATCTTTTTCTTCATCAATAATTATTTTGAAAAACTCATCCGGAATCTCAACCTCATTTTTCAACAGTGTAACATCATCATCGAAAATGGGTCCCGCTATAACCCAAACATTTTCAAACTTGTTGGCCAATTCACTCTCAACGTCCTCGATACGCTTCCAAACTTGCCTGTTCAATATTGGCGTTTGCGGAACAATATTCGTCATCAAGAATGTTTCTAACTGGGCTTTCTCGCCGAACCTAAAAGCAACACCCGCATTAGGAGCCAAATGCCCCCTATCGTAACCTGAATTTGTATAAACAGATGTTTTGACTTTTGAATCTGTTCGTGAATCTGTTTTAAAGCCCGAAGGTCTTTTTAACTTATTTTTGCCTTTTTTTTCGTCATAGCGATACCCAACCCAAAGAGGGTTTTTGCGCTTTTCGCAATATCCGACCGTGAATGCAGTATTTTTTAAAATTTTAACCGTTTGATTCTTTTTAGGAATGGGATATCCGCCGTAAACATGGTTATCTGCTTCTGCAGTTGCTTTTTTTACAGCATCGTTTATATATTGACCGTCAACAACCTGAACTGCCGGTTCCGGCTTTTTCAGAACTTGTCTGTCTTTGTAACCTTTATAGGCAAAAAACGCTGCTGTAGCGATAATCGCGAACAAAAGCAATATAATTAAAAATCTATTATTGCTGACTTTTTTGTTTTTCGACATTAAAACTTACTTCATCATAGATTCAGGGACAATTTCAAGCCAATATCCATCAGGATCAACAATGAAATAAATGTTCATTTCGTGGTTTTCAAAACAAATACAGCCTAAATTTTCATGCAGTTTATGCGCAGCCTCAAAATCAGCGGTCGTAAAGGCTATGTGGAACTCATTTTCACCCAAATTATAAGGCTCTTTTCTGTCTCTCAGCCATGTAAGCTCAAGCGTGTGCCCACCGCTTCCATCGCCCAAATACACCAAAATAAAACTCTTCTCCGCCCCCTCTATTCTTTTAACTTCTTTTAAACCAAGAGCCTTACGATAAAAATCTAAACTCTTCTCCAAATCAAGCACGTTTATATTATTGTGATTAAACTTAAAAGCTGTCATTACATTTTCCTTTATTTATGATCTTTGCACGCAAAAACTTTATTCACGACAGCGCAGACATCGACCACTCTGATCTGGTGAAACTTAAGCATATCCGACAAACTTAATGCTGACTGTGAATAAGCTCTTGCCCCTATTCTAACGGGATTTTTAAACCCAAGCGCCCCAATAAAAGCCCCCAACCCTGTTTCGCGCCGGTGGTCCTCTAAAGTAAACACATTGTTGTATTTTGCTATCAAGTTTTTCAAGACTTGATTTTCATCCGTGAATCGCTGAACTATAACCACATCTAAAGCGATTCCAATGTCTTCCAGGGCTCTTTGCGACTTTAGCGCTGTTTTTGTCATGTGCGGCCCTGAAGTAAACAAAACTCCGCGTTTTACCGATTCTAATGCCGAAATGAATTTGCGACAGCCCGAATCTGCCAAAGGCGATGATATGCCTGTGTTGCAGGGCGTTCTGTGTAATCTGATATAAGTCGGTCTGCATTTTCCGGTTTCGGAAAATTCCTTTCGCATCCGCTCAATAGCATAGGCCAGTAATGCTTCGGTGCTTTTTTCATCAACAGGCTCAACCATTTCAATATCACCTATACATCGCATTAAACCAATATCATTTACCGCTTGATGGCTTTTACCGTCTGTAAAGTAATCTGCGCCCGAATAATGCGCCGCAAAAATAACAGGCACTTTTTCGGTCGCAACAGCAAAAATTTGATCAAGAGAACGCTTAAAGAAAGATGCATAAGTGTTAACAACGGCGATTTTGCCCGTCAAACCGATTCCTGCCGCAATTGAAGTCATATCTTGCTCGCTTATTCCGACTTCAATATATCTTTCATTAAAAAGACGCGCAACCTCGGTAAGTTTGCATGATTTTTCTAAATCTGCGTCTAATACAAAAATGTTCTTATCATTTGCATACTTAGCAAGAGCCGCCGTAAAAGCTTCGCCGGTAGACAAGTTTTTGTTATCGCTCTTATCATCGAACTCTTCTTGATTATCGCAGGTGTATTGTTCTTTGAATTCTTTAAACGATTGCCTCAAAGCTTTATGATCAATTTTGCCGACCAGCTCTTCAAGAATTTGTAAATATTCGCCATCAGAAGGAATCTTACCATGCCACACACCCTCTCTTCTGGCGACATCTTTTGACATGGACGTTATTGAGCTGCCTGCGCCTTTAATGGTATGAGCGATTATTATCGCCGGTGCGTTGCCGCTTAATACCTTTTCAATTGCACCTACAATTTCCTCAAAATTATGCCCGTCAATTTCATACACAACTAAGCCAATGCCCTCAAAGACCTTAACCCAATCAGCCGCATCTTTAATGTCTGCGGTGCAACTGTCAGACTGCAAATAATTTCTGTCTAATATGGGAACAACGCCGCGCGGGTTATGTTTTGCCAAAGTTAAAAGAGCCTCAAAGAGCTGCCCCTCCTGCATTTCGCCATCCCCCATCAGTGCAAAAACCGGCTTTATTTCTGTCGAATCAATATTGTTACTTAAAGCGTTGCCTATTGCCTTCGATAACCCCTGCCCCAGAGAACCGCTGTCAGAATCAACACCGGGAACAGACCTGTCACAATGAGCGGGCAACCCGTCGAGTTGCTTATAAGTATTGAGCCTTTCAAGTTCGAAGCAACCCAACGCAGCCAAAATTGCATACTGCGCCATTGCTGCATGCCCCTTCGACATATGCAACGCACCTCTTTGGGTGCTTTCAATTGAAGGGTTAGGTATAAATCTGTGATAAATACTGCTCAAAATATCTATCCCGGAAAAACAAGCGCCTAACCAGCCATGAGAGGCAGACTTTAAGCCGGCAAGACAATTAATGCGATGGATATTCGCCAGTTTTTCTAATTGTCCAAAATCGTTAGAATCAAACAAATCAATAATACTTTTATCAACAATAAATGTTTTCATACTAATCAGCCTGTGAATACCCTTCTACGTCTTTTTTTGCGTATTTGACTATAACATTGGCGGAAACAAGATTATTTAAAGCCTTTTTTAAATTTTTGTCTGATAGCTTGGTTTCCTTCTTTAATTCATCATAAGTTTTAAATGCTTCTCTGTCTAAAGCAGAATGTACCTTTTGATTGTTTTTGTTGCTCAAAAGTTTGATCATTTTATTGTGCAATGCCTTGCCCTCAGCAAGAGTAACAGTTTGAGGCTCGCCTTTTTTAGGGCCGTCCGCCATTTTTTTTGACATTTCTGAGTTCCAAAGATGCTCAAACTCTGCTTTGAAAGCATCGATGATCTTTTGATTGTGTTCGTAAAGAGCGTTGAAAAACATCACATTTTCAAAATTAAGAAACTCGCCGGAATTTGACCAATTGTAGCTTCCCACCGCCAATTCATTGTTGTTGACACACAAATTTTTGTGGTGCCAAAATAAACTTAAATAACTTATAAGACCTACTTTTTTCTTTTCCGAATCATAACCATAGGCATTTTTTCTGAATCGGTATCTGACTTGAATATTAGAGATATTACGTTCCTTTGCCTGTTTTTCAAGCCAAGGCCCTAATTTGCCTTCTTTGGGGTCTTCGTCATTTAATTGCGCATGATCAAGTAAAAGCCTAAATTTGGCATTTGGATTTCTGGCGGCCGCAAGAAGAATGGCTTCCGCCAATTCGGTGCGTGTAAGGCTGAACATTCCAAGATCTAATGAACCTTCGGGCTTAACTCTGCCAATCATGCTAATAAGCTCTGAATCAATACGTGTTAGTTCTAATTCATTTTTGGGCTCTGAATTAAAGACAATTCCGGTATAACCCGGCACAGGAGAAGCCTCTATATATTTTTCCGGGATCCATTCTCCGAATACAACCTCAGAGTATTCGTTCCAAAGTCTTGCAAACTCTTCTGCGAGCTGACGTGCCACTGCGGGTTGATTATCAAAAAACACTCTGTTTTCACCATATATTTGGTCTGAAGTAACGGAAATGTTTGCGCTCCCATTAAAACAACTGTGAGGAACAGGATTATCGGGTGCATAAAAAATTCCGAATTTTTCATGCATCGTACCATAAATAACCGTTCCGTCATCTAAGGTCGCCTCTCGCTTGTTTCTTTTCATCGCTTTATCAGTAACCGCAGCAAGAGTGAAATCAAAGGGTTTGCCGTCTTCTTTTGCTTTTATTGCGCCCTTTTCAATTACATTAGCGATTTTATCGCGGCTTTCTTTGGCCCAAGAAGTCACACCGTCTAATAGCAACAGTACTTTTACGTTTTTATCTGATGCCGCCTTAATCATTGCATCAAGACATCCGTAATCGCTCATAGAATACATAGCTATTTTTGCGGTGCTGCCCGGTTCTAACTTGTCAAAAGCATATTTTATTGAATTCGACAAAGTCGCTTTTCTGGATATATTGTCTGAAAAAACTAGTTTTCTGGAATTATTAACGGGGCTAAAACCGCCCTTAGGGCCGAAATAAATATTAATATCATCGGCGTTGGCGGCATTTAAGCCGAGTAAAAAGACAAAAGCGACAACGAACCCTTTAAGCATTCTTTTAATCAATTATAATCTCCGTATTTCAGATTTTGACCTGTATTATTCTATCTGAAAACACCGAATTATAACAATCTATTTTTAAAAATATGCTTTTTAAATCTTATTTAAGCATCTTTTCAAGGAATTTTTTCGCAATAACAGGACTGCTCGTTACGCCCGGCCCGTTAAGACAACCGCCCTCACAGGTCATTACCTCTACAAATGCGGGTTCTTTAATAGTTTTATCCAAAACTCTTAACAATGACACAGTTTTATTGTTAATGCCGTTAACCGGCTTGCTTACCGCTTTAACTCCACAAGAGGCTGCGCTTGCAATGACAGCATTCGCAACACCGCCCGACACGGCAAAGCCCCTTCCGACAGAACTTGCTGACTTATCGGGTTCTTGCTCGTCACACTCAACAACATCAACACCGGCCGCTATAAATATCGAACCTAATTCCTCATAAGTCATAACGTTGTCGACATAAGTCGACTCGCGAGCTTCAAACCTCTTTGCCACACAAGGCCCTATAAACACACGGGTTGCACCGGGCCATTGATTTGAAACCCACTCGCCTGTGTATATCATAGGGCTAAGAGTGGTTGACACATAAGATTGTATTGAAGGAATATGCTTTTTAACAACCTGAACATACGCCGGGCAACATGACGATGTCATAAAAGATTCTTTGTGCTCAAGGCGTTCTACAAATTCTTCTGTTTCTTTCTGAGCCGTAATATCTGCACCATAAGCGACTTCAACAACTTTATCAAAACCCATTTTTTTAAGAGCAGAAACTACTTTGCCGAAATCCGTATTAAATTGACCCGCAATAGATGGCGCAACCATAGCTACCGTGGTTTTACCCGGATCTTTTATGTCTCTTAAAACATCAAACATCTCAGAACGCTCCATTATAGCCCCAAACGGGCATGCCAGCATGCACTTACCACAATAAACACATTTTTGCGGGTCTATTTTTTCTTTGCCAAATTCATCTTTGCTAATCGCGTTAACAGGGCACGCTTCTTCGCAAGGTATCGGCTGATAAACAATTGCGTGATAAGGACAAACCTTTTCGCATATTCCGCAGCTCACACATAGATTTTCATCAATTATTGCATGTCCGCCTTCAAAGCGAATAGCTTTTTTGGGACAATTCATTATGCATGGCCTTGCCACACAACCCCTGCAAGCATTCGTCACTTGATATTTTGACCTTATACAAGCAGAACAAGCATCGTCTATAACAGTCAAAATACTTTCGTCAAATTTGTCTTCGCCCTTTTGCACGGCATCAGCAGCGTAGTCTTTTAATAATTTAACTTCGTCTGACTGACTCTCGCTTGCTGCGGCGAAGCCAAGAAGAACCTTAACTCTGCTTCTAACAACGGCTCTGTCATGATGAATACAGCATCTTACCGATTCTGAGTTTTTCGGAGTCATTAAAACGGGAATAAGGTCTATGTTGTCTTGAATAGTATCGTCTAGTATTAACTTTGCTAAACGAACCATAACTTGTCTTTTAATTATTGCTGCATTGTTTATGTAATTCATATATTTATCTGTGCTCTCGAATGTAATCAATAACTTTTGTCATACTTGCCGATTCCATAAGATAATCGTTAATTAAGACAAAAGGCGGTTTGGCATTAGGCTCATGACACTTTTGAAGACAAGATGAACCCACAACCTCAACTTCATCTTTGATGTCAGCCGGCAAACAATCTTCCAAAACCATCATCTGCGCTCCGCCAAGAACATAACAGGTAGTGCCGGAACAAATAGAAACTTTGAATTTTTTACTCACAACGGGCTCCTTAAATTAAATATACTGAATGGTCGTTTCTTTATAATATTGCTCTTCAAGCTGTTTTGATATTTTCTTTATGACATTTCTTCTGATCTCTAAATCAACAGGCATATTTGGATCTTGGTGAAATTCATTGATTCTCGTACCTACAACGAAATTTATTACATCGCTGTCAAGCATCAATTTTACTATCTTTGCTCCCGGGTCGTCTGTAAAGAAGTCAAGTTCGGTCTTATCTTCAAGATATTTTGCCGCTCTGCCGATAGTTAAAATGCCTTCCGTTACCAAATCAGCGCCGTCCATTATTGATTCGGGAGGCAAATCAGCGGTTAGCTTGTCAAGCCTCACGTGAACCTTACGACCTGTTTCTCTTGAAATAATATTTGCGGTAGTGCCCCCGCATATTATTTTTTTACCGGGAAACTCCTCTACAAGCGATGCAAGCATTTTATCTTTTTGCCGATCATATGGCGGGCCGGTCATTATTAACAAGCGTCTTGGATTTCTAAAATAAATTACACCGCAAGTAATATCATCTAAGGCTTTATGCGAATTATTTAACCAAGATTTCTCTACAATAGCCCTTGACAGATCATGAGCAGATATTTCAGGCTTTGAGGCAATTTTATCTAAAATAAATTTTCCGACCCTCTCAATGCCCCATCCGAATGGAAGCTCTTTGCTGCCGATTCCGCTCTGACTGACACCGTCAGAAAACATTATAATGCGATCCCCAATTTTTGCGTCAAACCCCGACACATTTATTTGCACAGGCTCTTTATCTGCTCTTAATACGTCTGCTTCTTGCTTTTGGGTATCCATAACAGAGCCATTTCTAGTAATCAAAACAGGTGGGTTATCATACTCAACAATTCTGACTTCATTGTCAAAATCTATGTCAACCATCGAAAATGTACTGTAACTTATGTTTCTTTTAGAACATACAGGTAATGTTTCCATAATGCTCTTTGCAGCTTTGGCGGGATCTCTGAAGCTACCCATGTAGTTTAACCCCATAACAGAGGTTAAAGTGGCTAACACCCCTGCTTTAACTCCGCTTCCCAATCCATCGGAAAGCACAGCCAACACCCGACTCTGTTCTTTAATTTTTTTAGACAAAAAAACATCGCCGCCAATTCGATTTTTTTCGCAGTATCTTTGGCAATAATCAACTTCTATCGCACAATCAGATGTTTTCGGTGTGAACTCCATTATCAACCTCCGCTGTTTCTTTAAAGGCCTCTAATACATTGTTCAAACGAATTTCAGTTTCAGAAGCATTCTCTCCCAGCAAATAAGCTATCTTTTGAACAGTCTCCAAATTTAGTTTAATTACTTCTTCAACTCTTTTGACTACTTGCTCCCTTCTGACATGAGGCACTCTTATATCTTGAATTACAGCGCCGACTACCTGATTTCTTTCAATTGAAAAAACAGAAATATTTAATCTGTGATTGTTGTAATCCATCTCGGAATCAACCAAATCTTCACCCGTCACCAAAACTTTTTGAAAAAGCTTATAGAACGGAACAATTTTATTCAGCATAGCACCTTCCAACCCCGGGGTTGCTTCAAAAATCATTTCTATTTCTGAGCCGAAAATAGAAGCAAAATGCTTGTTGCACTCAATAATTCGCATCGCAGAATCGGCAATTACAACTCCCGCAGGCATTGCCTTTATTAAAGCGTTTGCTTTTTTACTGGCTAATTTTCGCATATAAGAAGCGCACATGTTTTCCATCGCTTTTCCGTTTAAGAGAGCTACTGCAAAATCTCGACACGAATCATAACCGCAACTGCCACAGTTCAACTCGTCTTTCAACGAGCTTTTACCAACCCTTTGCAAAGCGCTCCTGATCATCGGTTCAGAATAAACTCCCGAAATTATCGGCTTTATTTGAATTTCTGCACCAATGTTTATGCCATATAGGGGCTTGTCAAAATCAATCGTGTTTACAACATTGCTGTAAACATTATCCCGTTTAAGAACCGTAGACTCTTTATGTCTCATGCCGGGACCATTAACGCATCCTCCGCCACAAGCCAAAAGTTCGATAAAAATCTGTCTGTTTGGCGAAAATTTATCCAGATCTCCCATTGCCGCAATTATGGCTTTTATACCGGAAAAACACATAAACTCCACATTTTGCTTTTGCAAACGCCCCTTTATACCCGAAATCATTCCGCCGTCAATGGGATATAAACCCCCGTCTGAGGAATCAAAAGGATAAAATGTTTCTGAGCTGTCAGGATCTAATGCATATGGATCAATATTTGACTCTTCAAACCACTTATGAAGATTTTCAAATGTCAAAGCAGCTAAAATATTTTCGTTAAATAAGTCAAATTCAATTTTCTTTGCAGCGCAAGGCCCAACAAAAGCAAATTGTGTATTAGGTGCCGATATGCTCGCTAAGTATTTAACATGAGCTGCCAGCGGTGAAACCAACGGCGTAAAGTACGCAACAAACTTTGGATAATACTTGTACATCATTTCAACTACTGTAGGACAAGCCGTCGAAAGAAATATTTTGTTATCTGAACTGTCAATCAAATCAGCTACCCCTTTTGAAACCATCTGAGCGCCGATAGCTGTTTCTGAAACTTGAGAAAAACCCAACTTTTTAATAGCTGATATAAGCTGCGATGAATGTAATTGAACAAATTCAGCCCGCCACGAAGGAGCAACAGAAAGAATGACATTTCTTCCCATGTCTATAGCCTGTCGCACTTTTGCAACATCATTACGTATTTTTTTTGCGCCTGATGGACAAACCAAAACACATTTTCCGCAATGAATACACAGCTCATCAACAATACAAGCGCTGTTGTCTTCAATTTTTATTGCCTTAACAGGACACTCTCTGACGCATTTATAGCAATCTTGGCAATCTGCTTTTTTTGTGTATATAGGCTTTAACTCATTCATGACCGCTCTCCGATTCTCCGATTGCCTGATTCAACAACTCTGTAACCGACTGTGGCGGAACCTGCTCGTATATTTTTTCGTCAATTTTTATCACAGGAGCAGATTTGCATTTTTCTGAACACAAACAACCGCGAAATTCAATATTTTCAGCTATTTTTCTGTTGTTCTTTAAGTATTCTGTAATTATTTCTACACTAAGTCTATTGCCCCTTGTAAAACAAGCACTGCCCATACACAAAACTACTTCATGTTTTTTCTGAATTGTCGAATCGGAAATATTGCTCATAAAAGCCTCCGGTTTATTATTTTAAAACCATCAAGATATATTATAAATGATTGTGAAAAAATTCACAAGCCTTTTGTTTTGATAAAAAAAGCAGCATCAAAAAGATTATCTATTTTAATGCTGCTTTCCGAATAAATATTTTACGGGTTTACTTTCTGACAACACCTAAAGAGCTTTAGAGAGCGACTTTTCAATTTTGTGCTTTGCCCCGAGAAAACCAATTCTTCGGCATTTGGATCAAAGGTTGATATCATCAACTCCCAATGCGCTTCGAATTTTGGCAAAATATACACTTTATCTTCACTTGATGCGTTTAACATAAGTAAAAGATTGTCATCATGAAGCGGGACTCCGTTCTCATCAACATCGTCTACCCCGCTTCCTGCCAAAAACATGCTTAAACTTCTGGTATTATGACTCGACCAAGCTTGATCATCCATTTCAGTACCGTCAGGCTTATACCAAATAATATCCCTGACATTGCTTCCTCTTATTAATCTGCCCTGAAAAAACTTAGTTCTGTGCAACACAGGGTGATCTCGCCTAATCTTAATTACTTTTCTAGTAAACTGAAGCATTTTTTGACTTTCTTCATCAAGGTTCCAATCAAACCAGCTTATTTCGTTATCTTGACAATATGCGTTATTGTTACCCTTTTGCGTTCTTCTTATTTCGTCACCGCCGCACAACATTGGTGTTCCCTGCGAAAACATCAAAGTCGCCAAAAAGTTACGCATTTGTCTGTTTCTTAATTCTTTGATTCCCGGATTATTGGTTTCGCCTTCGACCCCATGATTCCATGACCTATTATCGTTGGTTCCGTCGCGGTTGCTTTCAAGATTGCTTTCGTTGTGCTTATCATTATATGAAACCAGGTCTCTTAACGTAAAACCGTCGTGAGCTGTAACAAAATTAATGCTCATATATGGCCTGCGGCCATCGTTCTCATATAAATCGCTGCTGCCGGTAAGACGATATCCCATTTCTCCGACACAACCGCCGTCACCTTTCCAGAATGAACGCATTACATCTCTGTATTTCGCATTCCACTCCGCCCACAGCACAGGAAAATTTCCGACTTGATAGCCGCCCTCACCTACATCCCACGGTTCCGCAATCAATTTAACTTGGCTTATTGTCGGGTCTTGGTGAATAATAGTGAAAAAACTTGAGAGCTGATTCCAGTAATGCATTTCACGAGCCAAAGTCGAGCACAAATCAAACCTGAATCCGTCTACATGCATTTCTGTCACCCAGTATCTCAGTGAATCCATTATCAATTGCAATGTCTGAGGACTTACAACATTAATTGTATTGCCTGTTCCGGTATAATCCTTGTAATACCGTTTATTATCTTTTTGCAGCCTATAATAGGTTAAATTATCTATACCCTTATACGACATTGTCGGCCCTTCATGATTTCCTTCGCAGGTATGGTTGTAAACAACATCCAAAATCACTTCAAGCCCGGCTTTATGCAGTTTTTTTACCATTTCTTTAAATTCACGAACCGCTCCGCCCGGAGACTTATCTGAAGCATATCTTATTTCGGGACTAAAAAATGAAAGAGTGCTGTACCCCCAATAATTCTGCAAACCTTTATCATACAAGAATGGATCGTCAATATGCTGGTGCACAGGCAAAAGCTCAACTGTAGTAACCCCAAGATCTTTAAGATACTTAATAATTTCATCAGAAGCCAGCCCTGCATAAGTTCCCCGTATTTCATTGGGTATATGCGGACAATTTTTCGTTATTCCCTTTACGTGAACTTCATAAATAACCGAACGGTGAAACGAGTGTTTTGGCTTAACGTCGCCTTCCCAATCAAAATCAGAATCAATTACTATTGACAATGGGGTTCCGGAAGCATAGCTCATTCCCTCTTCAAGGTCTTTATTGGGACTGAAAAGATTATAAGCGTGTATACCGTCTTTGTGACTTTCTATTCCGCTAAGAGCCTTCGCATATGGGTCCATTAACAAAACACGCGGGTTAAATCTCAACCCGGCCTCAGGCTTATACTGCCCGTATACCCTGTATGCATACATTTGCCCGGGCTTAAGACCGGCAATATAAATATGCCATACAAATGCAGTTCTGTGGCGCAAAGGAATTCTTACCTCTGCCCGTTGATCATCAAAAAGACATAAATCTACTCCCTGAGCATGTTCACTGTATAAAGCAAAATTTACACCCTTGCCGTCATAGCTCGCGCCAAGCGGATAAGGAGTTCCGGGTTTAACCTGCATATTATCTCTTTTCTTTATTTTCGCTCTAAAATTTCAATCAAATGAAAACCAAACTGCGTCTTTATAGGCCCATAAACTTCATTTAAGTTCCCGCTAAAAACGACTTTATCAAATTCTTTTACCATCATACCGGGCCTAAATTCACCCAAGTCGCCGCCCTTTTTTCCGGAAGGACATTGCGAATGTTTTTCTGCCAATGCCGCAAAATCTGCTCCGGCGTTAACCTGTTCAAGCAAATCTAGGCAGTCCTTTTTTTCTTTAACGAGTATGTGTCTCGCGCGTGCTGTTGTCATATTTATTACCTCAGTTATATTTATTTTTGTGCTACGGCCAAAATTGAATCGGATAATTCATTATTAAACGGAGTTCCGTTTAGTCCAAAAATATGTATTTCTTTGAATCCCGCTTTGTTCAGTAATCTTACAATCTGATCAGACGTGTATATCTGCATTTGCCAGTTTTCAGACCATTTTTCAGGTTTATGTGTTCCATCTTGAGAGCAAATCAAAGAAGATATCTCTATTTGCTTTTTTCTTTTATTAAGCGTGCAATTACGAACATGGCTTATCAAATGATCTTTAATTATCACTTCTTTGCTCATATGTGCATACTCTTCAAAAATTGAAGTTTTCATGGCCTCGTAGTTAAGTATGTCAAATACAAGCAACCCGCCGGCATTCAAATTATTTTTTGCATTTAACAAAAACTTTAAAAATGCCGCCCTGTTAAGGTGACCAATCGCATTAAACATACATATCGCAGCGTCGAATGTTCCATATTTTTCACGGCACATATCACCGCAGCAAAAGGTTATGTTTTTTAATCTTTTTGACTTTTTTTGAGCAACTTTAACCATCTCGGGATTTAAATCGCTCGCAGTTAGTTTAAAACCGGCTTTCGCCAAACCTATTGTTTGCGCACCGGTTCCGCAAGCGAAATCTACAACCGTTTGAACACCATTGATGCCAAACAAATCAACCAAAAAAGAATTTGTGTTTTTCGATTCCGAAAACCCGGCCAGTTCAAAAAAATCGTAGTATTCTGCGTATCTTGTGTAATCAGGCTGATTCAACATGCTTATAAAACACAATCACAATATGTGCGGCAAAAAATATCTCATCATAATTTTCCACCACGGCCAGTCGTGATCAACATCAAAACCCCACAAATCAACCCAAGCAGGAATATTCTTCTGCTCAAAGATTTCTTTTATCTTTTTAGTGTCTTCGGGGTATTCCCAGGGGCCTTGCCCTGTGCAGACAATAATTTTGGTTCTTCTGATATGGTCAAGAAAACAATTGTCGGTCAGACCGGGCAAATAGTCCAATGGAGAATTATAATATACATTGTTATCCCAATAATCGCCAACAATGCGCTTGAGGGTATAAACTCCACCCAATGCTATACAGGCATCAAAAATGTCGGGATGACGCAAAAGAAAATTGACTGAGTGATAAGCCCCCATACTATTACCTGTTAAAGCTATTTTTACATCGCTTTTGCAGTTATTTCTAATAAAAGGCACCACTTCATTTATAACATAAGAATTGTATGCTTCGTGTCTGAATACATTATCGCCCATGTTTCCGTCTTTTTTTAAAAAAGATTCGTTATCAAGACTGTCTATACAAAATATTTTAACTTTTCCGGCCTCGACTTGATCTTTAACAACATCAAGCATGCCAAAGTCTTCAAATTCATTTACAGAGCCCCCGGCACAAGGGAAAACCAATAAAGGTCTCCCGTAATGCCCATAAAGTTTTAAACGCATTTCATGACCGATCGCGGGGCTGTGCCAAGAATGATACTCAGTATACATCGATTATTCTCCGATTATTTTGATTCAGGTAAAGATTATACCATAACTTGTAGGTCTTCAAGAAATTTTATGGCAAACTGCCTACCAAATTCGTTAATCCTTATTTTCTTGTTCATCCTTATTTTCTTGATCTTCCTCTTTATTTAAGTCGTTTTTCTTTTTGACGCTCATCTTGAAACCAAGGGTAAGAAAAACAAAAGATACAATAATAAACAAAAATGCCAACATTGTCTTACTTATGCTTCTTTTTAAATAAATTACACCGTCACAAATCATTATCACAACGTCATAAACGCTGTTAAAAAGGACCTTAAACAGCTTAGCGGCGGCCTCAATAATTTTAACGAAAAACATGTATATTTTTTCAAACCAAAGAGCCGCAGATTCAAGAATTTTTTCGATAGTCTGAACTAAAGAACCCCCAACATCTTTAACATCTTTAACAAAAAGCTCTAAGCTACCCGATATAAGATTGCCAAAACTTAAAACAACCGAGATTCCAAATACAGTCAAACCCACCTTATTTTTGCGAGTAAACCAAATCGCAGATGATAAAACAAATAAAAACACAGAATTGATGAACTGGGCGCTAAAAGACACATGAGGTCTGAAAAATATTATTAAAAATGAAGTAATAAGAACTGTGTTATCAATTTTTTCCTCATATTTCTCAAACAAATCGATCCACATGCTTTTACAAAAATACACACTGCACAGCACCCAAGGCAAGACAACTGTTTCTACAGGCACCTCAGGCATCATAATTCTATAAGAATCCATTACATTCAGAAAAATTTGTATCGGCAAAAGAAAAAATACAAAAATCATGCCCCAACGCCATATTCGGGTTTCATCACCTAAATAGGGATTGTTTATTGTCTCATGAATCTCGGCTTTGCCCCAATTCTCAACAATGAACGGAACTTGTATCAACGCTGCAGCAAGCCAAATATAATAAATTATAGGTATTTCATACACATACTTAAAGTTTATTGAATCAAGAATTAAATAGGTTAGCTTTGGGGAAATCCATACCAATAAAAATGAAGATAACAAAAAAAGAATTCTGCTCTTATAAACCTTAAGATTTAACACTTTAATTACCGCCACAAACTTAATAAGCGCAAGCAGAATATACAGTAAAGTAGCACCCCAACCGATTAAAGTACTTAATGAAGAAATTCTTACCTGATAAAAGGTTATATCACCCATTAAAATAAGTCCAAAAGCAAGCAGCATTTTGCCATGTTCATTCTGAATCTTGTTTTTCAACAGGTAAATTGCCATGCCAACAACAATTAGTTCATAAACATTTTGTATGGCAAATATACTTAAAATAGCACTGACAGAAACTTCGGACGGATTATCAATGGTCGTGCCCGCCAAATATAACCCTAATAGCATAAAAAGAACGCTGATCAGATATAATGGATTGTTTTTTTCTAACCACTCTTGTAATGTTTTCATAATAATCTCCGCAAAAAAAATAATAAAAATAATGTATTATTATGAATCGCAATTATCTTGCCAAAAACCATATTAGCACCCAAACCCCGAAATAGTCTGCAAAAATTCATTTTAAGCGCGACTAATCTGTCTTAACGCGACAACATTAGCGCAATGAAGACAAAAAGAGCTTAATTCTTGACACTATTCCATTGGTATCCAAGCCGACTAATTTATTCAGTTCGCTTACTGAGGCGTGCTCGATAAAATTGTCAGGAATGCCGATTCGACAAACAGGAATATTTGCCCCAAAGTCTGCAATCTTTTCTGAAACCATGCTGCCAAAACCACCCGCCAATACGTTATCTTCAACAGTAATAACCGGCATAGAATCATTGATTACATTTTTTAATTCGTTATCATCAAACGGTTTTACAAATCTTGGGTTTATGAGCTTTACGGAAATTCCTTCGTCAAAGAGAATTTTTGCCGCCTCAAAACTGTTTTTAATTGTATTACCCAATGCAAAAACGGCTACATCTTTACCGTCAATTAATACTTCCGACTTGCCCTTAAATAAGGGTGAGTGATCTTTTTGATCTGTTATTTTCTCAAACACTTTACCTCTCGGATACCTTATAATCACCGGCGAAAGGCTCTCGGAGGCATACTCAAGCATATCACGAAACTCTGACTCATCGCCGGGAGCAAGAATTTCAATTCCGGGTATTGTTCTAAAAACAGAAACATCAAAAACGCCATGGTGAGTTGAGCCGTCTTCCCCTACTAAACCGGCTCTGTCAAGACAAAATACAACCGGCAAATTCATAAGTGCGACATCATGAAAAACCTGATCATACGCCCGTTGCATAAAAGTGGAATATATTGCGACAAAAGGCTTCAATCCGGATTTTGCCATTCCGCCGGCCATTGTAACCGCATGTTGTTCAGCTATTCCGACATCAAAGAATCTGTTCGGGAATTCTTTTCCAAATGCTGTTAGGCCTGTCCCTTCTTCCATGGCAGCCGTAATTGCAACTATCTTTTTATTTTTTCGGGCCATTTCGCAGATTTTATCGCCAAATACAGATGTAAAAGTTTTTTTGTTAAGTTCATCGGAACAGATTACATTGCCCGTGTCAATTTCAAATGGGCCGACTCCGTGGAATTTATTAGAGTGGCACTCTGCCGGTTCGTATCCTTTTCCTTTTTGAGTAAGCACATGAACTATAGCCGGGCCGTTTCGATCTTTGGCTCTTTGAAGAGCTCTTTCCAAAACATCAAAATCATAGCCGTTTACAGGGCCAAAGTATTTAAAGCCCAATTCTTCGAAAAGCATACCGGGCGTAAGTAAATACTTAAAGCTTCCTTCTATTCGGCTCAATATATTATATAAACGGGTTCCAAAACCGGGAATTTGCTTAAGAACGTAAGCTAAATAATCCTTGGGGGTTGTAAACGCCGGCTCTAAGCGCAGCCGGTGCAAATACATGGCAACAGCACCGACATTTGCCGAAATCGACATCTCATTGTCATTTAATATTACAACTAAATTGCTCTTTTTATGACCGGCGTAATTTAGCGCTTCAAAGGCCATTCCCCCGGTTAAAGCCCCATCTCCTATGACTGCAACGGTTTTTCCGGGCAAATTTAATGTCTCACGGGCAATTTGAATGCCTTGTGCCGCTGAAATTGAAGTTGAACTATGCCCCGTATTAAAAACGTCAAATTTACTTTCCGATATCTTGGGAAACCCGCTTATGCCGTCTTTTTTTCTTAAAGTATCAAATACTGCATTGCGACCGGTAATTATTTTATGAGTATAAGACTGATGACCTACGTCCCAGACTATATTGTCGGTAGGAGCATGAAAAACACGATGTATTGCGAGAGTTAACTCAATAACACCAAGATTACTGGCTAAATGGCCACCGTTTTTAGAAACCACATCAATAATTCTCTTACGAATTTCATCGCTTAAAATTTTAAGCTCTTCGAGAGAAAGATTTTTTAAATCATGTGGTGAATTTATATTTTCGAGTAACATGGTAGGCTAGGATTATATCACATAAAAAATTAAAATCAAATTTTTGATGGGTCTTTTTCAAGATACTTATCGGCTGTAAAATCAATCAAAAAAGCCCCTATCGGCGCCGTAACAACTATTGAAAGCACCGCCATCGCTAACACAGAGCTCCCGCATCGCAAACCCATTGCCGACGGAACACCTCCTATCGCTGCTTGTACTGTAGCCTTTGGAATCTCCGCAAACATACAAAATATTTTCTCTTTAAGGTTTAAGGGAGTTTTCACAAGACACAAAAACATGCCAAATAGTCTGAATATCAAACCAATCATCAACAGTAAAAGCATCATAAATCCCGAAGCAATAATCTGCTTAAAATCGACAAACGCACCAACAAGAACAAACAAAAGTATTTCTGCAAACACCCACATTTTACCGAATTTTAAAGAGATGCGCCCCGCTAAAACGGGGTAAAATTCGTATATTGCTATCGCCAAACCCATTACAGCCAATAAACCTGACATCGGCAAGGATCCTTCGAGCGCTGACTCCAGAGTAACCATAAAAAAAGACAACGAAAGAATAATAACTACTTTTACAGTATCTCGCATATGAAAAGCTTTAAAAAACCTTACCAAAGTATAACCTAGAATAATTCCAAGAATAATACCCGTAACTATCGAAACCGGAATTTTAGACAAACTACCGAGTCCGAATTCACCGCCGCTTGCCAGAGAGAGCATAGAAGTAAAAACCACTATAACAAAAACATCGTCGGCAGATGAGCCCGCTATAAGCATTTGAGGAATTCTGCGATTTGTGCCGCGACCCTCTTCAATAAGACGTGTCATTTTAGGAATTACGACCGCCGGCGAAACAGCAGCAATTACAGCACCCATTATGCCTGCCTCTATAAGGTTTATCCCTAATAAATAAGGAGCAAAAATCAGGTAAGAAGCAATCTCAAACAAAGCCGGCAAAAAGCTCATTAAAATGGCAGGACGACCAACTTTTTTCAAATCTTGTATATCAAGCGAAAGACCCGCTTTGGTAAGAATGATGATTAAGGCAATTTTACGTAAATCATCAGAAATAAGCAGAATATTCACATCTAATAAGTTCAAAACATGAGGTCCTAATAAACCACCGCTTAAAAGCATACCGATTATATACGGTAACCCGATTCTTGAAAGCAAATACCCTGCAATTAAACCGCTAATCATTATCAAAGCAACGCTCAAAAGCATATAAGCTCCTTATCTATTGCTAAAAAAAACTGATGACTTCTGCATAATACAGAAGTCATCAGCTGTTATTAGCGGTTTAGGCAAGCCAAGGGAGCACTTCATTCCCTTAAAGTGAGACTATCATAACCGCATAAACAAGTCAATTTTTTTACCTGAAACGAAATTTTTAAAGAAAACAAAAATAACAATAGAAATATAAATGAAACACAACAAAATGGTATAAAATATAACAAAGCAAAATGAAAAAAATCAAATGAGAGAAAATCCTCAAAAGCAAAGGATACAAAATTAAATAAAAAACCCATTAAAAAGTTTGTGAAAAATTTCACTTGCATTGTTAAAAAGTTTGTGATATATTTCACATAATTAAGTATAAATGTTTTAAATTTTTTGTTTTGCTTCCACATATCTGAACTTCAGAAAGGATCATAAAATGACGGTTAACAATCTTGAAACATTAAAAAGCACAATCGAAAAAGTTCGCGCGGCACAGAAAATTTTTTCAAATTATTCACAAGAACAGGTTGATGAAATATTTCGACAAGCCGCTATGGCTGCCAACAATAACAGAATTAAACTTGCTAAAGCCGCTTATGAAGAAACAGGTATGGGAATTGTTGAAGATAAAGTTATAAAAAATCACTTTGCTTCAGAATATATTTATAATCAATACAAAGACGATAAAACCTGTGGGGTAATCGAATACGACAAATCATTCGGCATTACTAAAATAGCCGAGCCGATAGGTGTAATTGCCGCTGTCGTCCCAACAACAAACCCGACATCCACTGCAATCTTTAAAGCGTTATTAACTTTAAAAACCCGAAACGGGATCATTTTTTCTCCTCATCCAAGAGCGAAAAACTGCACAATCGAAGCCGCCCGAATAGTATATCAGGCAGCTCTTAAAGCCGGAGCGCCCGAGAACATAATTGCCTGGATAGATGAGCCAAGTGTTGAACTGTCTCAAAGTGTGATGCGCGAAACGGATTTAACTTTAGCAACGGGCGGTCCGGGAATGGTAAAAGCAGCTTATTCATCAGGCAAACCGGCTATCGGAGTCGGAGCCGGTAATACACCGGCAATAATTGATGAAACAGCACACATTAAAATGGCTGTAAACTCAATTTTACTTTCAAAAAGTTTTGATAATGGAGTCATTTGCGCATCTGAACAATCGGTAATCGTTTTAGATGAAATATATGATTCCGTCAGAGACGAATTCATTGCCAGAGGAGCATATGTTTTAAAAGAAGATGAAATTGACTCTGTAAGACAAATAATTTTAATCAATGGAAAACTTAACGCAAACATCGTTGGGCAGAGTGCTGCGAAAATAGCAGAAATGGCAGGGATACAAGTTTCCCAAGATACTAAAATTTTAATTGGAGAAGTGGACTCAGTCGAATTGTCTGAACCTTTTGCACACGAGAAACTTTCCCCTGTGCTTGCTATGTATAGAGCTCAATCTTTTGATGAAGCCGTAAATATGGCTGAAACTTTGGTTGAGCATGGCGGGTTTGGGCACACATCTGTTCTTTACACCGACCAAAACACCTCTAAAGATCGAATAGCACAGTTTAGCGCAAGAATGAAAACAGGGCGCGTAATTTTGAATATGCCTTCTTCACAAGGTGCTATCGGCGACATTTACAATTTCAAACTGGCTCCTTCGTTAACATTAGGGTGCGGATCGTGGGGAGGAAACAGTATTTCTGAGAATGTGGGGGTTAAACATTTGCTCAATATAAAGACGGTAGCAGAAAGAAGAGAAAATATGTTGTGGTTCAGAGTGCCTGAAAGAGTATATTTCAAATACGGGTGCTTAAGCATTGCCATTGATGAATTAAAGGATTTGGGCAAGAAACGTGCTTTCATTGTAACCGACAAATTCTTATTCGATAAAGGATTTGTAGATAAAATTACGCATGTTTTAGAAAGCAACGGAATAGATATTAAAATTTTCACGGGAGTTGAACCTGACCCGACTTTAGCTGTTGCAAGACGAGGTGTCCAGGAAATGATTTCATTTGAGCCTGACACAATAATTGCATTAGGTGGCGGCTCACCCATGGATGCTGCGAAAATTATGTGGGTAATGTATGAACATCCTGAAGTAAGATTTGAAGATTTGGCAATGCGATTTATGGATATCAGAAAACGTGTTTATAAGTTTCCGACGTTAGGTAAAAAAGCCATGATGGTTGCTATACCGACTTCAGCCGGTACCGGTTCTGAAGTAACCCCATTTGCGGTTATAACCGATGAAACAACCGGTGTCAAATACCCATTAGCAGATTATGAGCTGACTCCTGATATGGCTATTATAGATGCAGAGCTTATGTCAGATATGCCAAAAGGTCTTACAGCAGCGTCAGGCATAGATGCTTTGGTTCATGCCATTGAAGCTTACGTATCTGTTTTGGCATCTGAGTTTTCAAACGGAATGGCTCTTGAAGCCATTAGGCTTGTTTTTAAATATTTACCTCAGGCTTATTCAGAAGGCAGTGCAAACTTCAAAGCGCGAGAAAAAATGGCACATGCTGCGTCAATGGCCGGAATGGCGTTTGCGAATGCATTCTTAGGAGTCTGCCACTCCATGGCTCATAAACTGGGTGCTCATCATCACCTTCCACACGGGCTGGCAAATGCACTTTTAATAAATGAAGTTATTAAGTTTAACGCTGTTGACAACCCGCGCAAACAAACAGCATTCCCTCAATACAAATATCCGAATGCACAATGGAGATATGCAAGAATAGCTGATTATTTAAGACTTGGTGGAAACACCGATGAAGAAAAAGTAGACCTCTTAATCGAAGCTATTAATAAATTAAAAAATGTGGTTAATATACCATCAAGCATCAAAGATGCAGGAATTTCTGAAGTTAAATTCTTTGCCGGGTTAGATGAAATGAGTGAAGAAGCATTTGACGATCAATGCACCGGGGCAAACCCCAGATATCCGCTGATAAGCGAAATCAAACAAATGTATATAAATGCATTTGAAGGTAAATAGCTTTCATTCGAGCTCCTCTCTAATTTTTCATCGGTCGGACTCACTTTCGAGACCGGCCGATTTTTTATCTAATATCATATTTATCTTGCTGTATATGCCATTAATTTCATCGATTGCTTCATGCCCCGAGCATCTGCGAAATTTGTCGCCCGTTAAATTTGCATTTAATACGGCGTTTATCTCTTCATAAGGATAAATTATGTCTTTTAGGAAAACTCTTTTATAATACATTCCCAAGAAAAACATTCCGGCGGCCCAAAATACGACAAACCACGAACCGGCAACAGCAAACTTTTTACTTACTTTGTCAGCTGTATTAATCGCCTTTCTGTTTATCTCTGATAATGAACTGATTTTTTCTACCGTTTTCTCTAAAGCTTCGATATCACCGTTCAAAGCATATTTATAGTAGACTCTTATTTGTTCAATCAACTCACCCTCATTTTCCTCAGTTATATTTTCAGAAGCCATTTCTAAAAGTTTTTCAAAATCATTGCTTGTGTTATTATTTTCATCTTTGAAATTGCTAACTTTAATCAGCAGAACAAACATTTTTTCGCAAATTCCAATAGAGCGGTCATTTTTATGTATTATATTTTGAACGGCAGGCGCCATTCTTGAAAGAGACCAAATGCAAGCGATAGCCATGAGCAAATTTAAAAAAATGAAAAATGTCATTCTGATTCTTACGGTCTGAGCAATAACCATCTCAAACTCCCTTTAACAATTTTCTTATTGAAGCCTCATTTGATACGATGACAATACTTTCGTTTTCTTTCAATGGAACATTCGGTAAGGGCTGTATAATTTTGTTGTTACTTTTATCTCTGATTCCGGCAACAATTACGCCAAACTTTTTGGGCAACTCCAACTCAATGAGAGTTTTTCCAATCATTGAAGGCTGAACGCTTATTTCAGTAATACTGAGATCCTCAGATATATTTGTGTCAGCAATTACATCGCTATATAAGAGCTTATTTGCAAATTTAACCCCAAATTCTTGTTCAGGGTTTATAATCTGATGGGCCCCCACTAATTTCAATATTCTCTGGTGCATTGTAGTATTGGCTCTGGCAACAACTTTTTTTGAACCCATTTGCCTAAGTAATGCCGTGCAAATAATCGATGATTCTCGGGATTCTTCACCAATTGCACAGACCGAAATATCTCTTTTCCCGGGTGCAAGTTCAGCCAATTCAAGTTCATCTGTTGCATCAGCCCAAATAGCCTCTGTCGCGAACTTTGCCGCTTCTTCAACCAAAGCCTTTTTATTGTCAACCGCAAGCACCTCTGCTTTATTTGCAGCCAGAGAACGCGCAAGTGACATTCCAAAATGCCCAAGGCCTATCACAATAATCTGTTGAGTCATATTTCCCCCTCAGCTGAGCAAAATTTTTGCTTCAAGATGATTTATTCGAGTTGATTGTCTATTATTGCTTAACAACATAAAAAGAGTCAGAGGTCCGACCCTACCTGAATACATAATGAACGCCACTATAATTTTTCCGAGAGAATCCAGTTGTGACGTTCCGCCAATCGAAAGACCAACAGTAGCAATAGCCGATATTACTTCAAAAATTATCGCCTTAAGACTAATATCTTGAGTCACCTCAAGCATAAAAACTCCCGCAAAAACCATGATTAGGCCGGCAAAAACTATTGTAACTGCCTTGTAAACTATTTCATACCCGATTTTTCTGTTTTGTAAAATTATGTTTGAACGGCCTGTAATATTCGCCCAAAATGTTAAAAACAACAATGCAAGTGTTGTTGTTTTTATTCCCCCTGCCGTACCTCCGGGGTTGCCTCCTACAAACATAGCAAATAACATTATTAAGTAAGTAATACTCGAGATCCCTGAAAAATCTACAGAGTTAAAGCCGGCTGTTCGGAGCGTTACGGATTGGAATATTGCGTTGTGAAATTTATCGGCCACAGAAAGGTATTCCATGGATTTTTCCCACTCAAAAACAAGTATAAAAAATGCGCAACCGAAAATCAACACAAGGGTGGTCACAATCGGCAACCAATGCATTAGCTCTATTTTTTTACCCATTATCCATTTTGGAATTATTAAAGTTGTAGCAGGCGCAAGGCCGCCCAATACAATCAGTATGGCAACAGTATAAAGCACACAAGGGGAAGTTTGAAAACTAATAAGACTGTCATACTGCAAAGAAAAACCCGCATTACAAAAAGCAGAAACTGCCGTAAACAATCCACGCCAGATAGCGTCTTTATATTTTAAACCCGAATCAATGAAAAGCAACGATAAAACAATAGCACCGATACCTTCAATCAGTATTGTTGTCTTCAATATCAAGCTTAATGAGCATAAAATATCCTTATGATTTGTTTCTGTAAGGTTTTTTAATAAAACTTCCTCTTTTAAGCTAAACCTGTAACCTACTATTGCCAAAGCAACTGTTGTGATTGTCATAATCCCAAGACCGCCGAGCTGTATGAGCAATAATATAAAAAATTGTCCGTAACTTGTAAAAACGCTAGGCGTATCCAGTGTTATCAACCCTGTCACACAAGAGGCGCTAACGGCTGTAAACAGTGCATCAGAAAAAGTTATGCCGTTATAAGTAGCAATCGGCGACAAGAGCAGCAAAGTGCCCATAAGTCCAAGTAAAAAAAAGGTTGAAAGGATAACAAAAGCAGGGTTTCCGACAAACAAAAACAATAAATTTTTATTTATATGTTTATGATATTTAATGCTTTTATAAAGTCTGCGAAAACCTAATTTTCTGTCTTTACTTATAAAATATAACCAAAACACAGTAACAATAACCAACAATACAAAAATCGGATAATCTAATATATTCATCTTTTTAGGTGTAAAGATATTTGGTCTTTGAATTTTGTTACTCCGCCATTGGCGGGATGTCTGACCTTATTATGCTCTATACCGGCTTTAGTCAGGCATAAAGAAGCTTTTTCGCCCACAGCGATTATTTTTTGCGGAGAAAACATATCAATAATTTTAAGAAGAATCGGCAACCCTGCACTTAGCTCAAACTCGGTCGGAGTTCGGTTTGAAAGCAAGCCTTTGGCATCAGAATAGGGATGCCAAGGAAAAGCATTCCATATCAAGAATGTATATGGAGATATACCGGAGTTAAGCAAATGCTGCCAAACCACCGTTGCCGTAGGCTCATTAAACCCGTCTTTTTTGATTTCGCACTTACTTGTTCTGCAAGGCATCATATTTTTAAACACATGCTCAGGGAGTATTCCTTTGTGTGAAAGAGACCCAAGCAACATGCGTTCGGAAGTCATAGCAATTCCGCTGAAATGACCGCCTTGGTATCCCAAGGCTTCGCCAACCAGCAAGATTTCAACTTTATCAATTCTTTCAGACAAATAAGTCTTAAGTTGATGTTGTCTGATTTCATAAGAATTTGAGTAATCGTCATTTTCTAAATCATTTTGCCACCAAGGATTAAAAACGTTATCCGTGGGTGTATCACGTAACAAATCAATAAAATCATCCATATTGTATACGAGCTTTTTCATAGGGCAAATACTAATACAAAATAAGCAAAAAAACAAAACTAATTTTTTGTTGGCATTTTGCCGATATTACAAGTGAATAATATGCTTCAAAGAAAAACAAATAGGAGCAGGGCATGCAGGTAAACAAATATTTCACAAACATATTTATCATTTTAACATTATTCCTGTCATTTAACACTTATAACACTTGTTATGCACAGGCTTCAGTCAGAATTAAAGATATTTCGGCCCTAAGCGGCAACCGAGAATATCAGATTATAGGCTATGGACTTGTTACCGGGTTAAACGGAACCGGAGACAAGAGCGAAATGAGCCTCGAAATGATAAAAGGCATGTTTCGTAATTTAGGGATGGAATTATCTGATTCTCAAGTTGCATCAAAAAACTCCGCAGCCGTAATAGTGACTTCAATGTTGCCGGGCTATGGAAGGCCCGGCGAATTTATAGACGTAACAATAAGTTCTATCGGCGACGCTAAAAGCTTACAAGGCGGCGTCTTATTGCCAACCATGCTTAAAGCTAACGACGGAAACATTTATGCGGTCGCACAAGGTGCGGTATCTGTAGGTGGATTTGAAAGCGGCTCAAGCGGCTCTGCCAAAGGGGTCCAAAAAAATCATTTAACAGTAGGCTACATTTCGAAAGGAGCGACTGTTGAAAGAGGAGTTGACGACAAGTTTGCAAAATCAGGTAAATTCAGTATTTTGCTTCAAGAGAAAGATTTAATTCTTTCCAGAAAAGTTAAAGAGGCTATTGATCAACGCTACGGAATGGGCTGGGCCGCTATAACCAACCCGGGCCAAATAGAAGTCACAATTCCTAGGGGGTTATCTGACGACCCGGTTAGTTTTGCCGCAAACATCGAAAACCTTACACTAAAAATTGAAGAACCAAACAGAGTTGTAATTAATGAGCGTACCGGAACTGTAATAGTTGGAAACAATGTTAGAATAAGTAAGACAGCGATATCACATAACGGGATAAAAATTGCGGTCGGAGATGATAACAAACAAAACGGAGACAAAAAGAATGCCGTCCAAGGCACTTTGATTGGAGTTGAAGCCGAAACGACTGTTGACGATCTGGTTACAGCTCTAAATGCTGTCGGAGCGACCCCTAAGGACTTAATTGCTATTTTTCAGGCTCTGAACGCCGCAGGAGCTCTGCACGGGGAACTGAAGCTCATGTAAAATAGCCGACAACGACTCTGTCAACCGCCCCAAGTTGATTCAGAACATCCGTGAATACTACATTCAACCTTTATTCCATCGTCGTCCCAGGTTGCTTTTTCAATAAACCTAAAAACCCCCGCAGAAGGACAAATAGGTACCCTTTCATTGCTAAGCAGATATTTTAGATCTTCTACATTTTTTGGATGCGTCTTCTGTTCTATTGCATAAAGGTCAGCAGTTCTGGAAAGAAGAGCACTAAACTCAAAGCATTTGGTTTGTTTTGCCCTATCGCGCGATTGCTTGAATGAAGGCATTGCCATGGCAGCCAGAATACCGATGATTGCAATAACTATCATTATTTCGATCAGAGTGAAACCGAGTTTATAAAATCTTTTGTTTTTCATAAGAAGATTTTACCATAAAAAAAATCTTTTGCAAATAAAAAAGAAGAAATAGTGGTTTAATAAAAAACATTTTGCAAATTACAGATTTTTAGATTAAACTGTAAAAAGAAAAAGATATGGTGCAAAAAATGACAAATAAAAAAATATTTCTGTGTGTTGTTATTCTTTTAACCGCTACCCTTACAGGTTGTGTACCCGATAAATTTCAATTTGAGAAAGAAATTTGTGAATCGGGTTCTAATAGTGGACAATTACTCGGCGGAACCGACATTGATCTGACAAAAGAAGGGTTCATTGTAGTTGCTGATTCCGGGAATAAGCGCTTTCAAGTAATTAGCCCCGAAGGAACACCTGTATTAACCGGCGGTGACGATAAAAGCGTGCACGAAAACTACAAACTGGGAAGTTTAACCGGAATAGGTGTAGACAAAGTCACAAACGATATTTGGGTTTGTGACCAAAGAGAAAACAAAATAATCAGATTTGACAGCAACGGCAAGCCTAATCTAAGAGTGACAAAAAATGTAAGGCGCCCAATGGATGTTGCCATAGGCAAAGATGGCTCGGCTTACGTCATAATGTCGAAGAAATCTACTATTTTTAAATACGACAAAAACGGCAAGTTTCTTGAAGCAATTGGCGGAACAGGTAAAGGCTCCATGATTTACCCAACCACAATTACTGTTTCAAATGATTTTATATACATCACCGACTACGCCGGAAAGCGAATTCTAAAACTGGACATTATGGGTGAGTTTATCGCCGAATTTTGCTCAAAAGGCGAACAGGAACCTCTAATGGGGCCTTCTTGCCTTCATACTGACAATGATGGCAATATGTATGTATTAGACCTCGGAGAAATCCCCATAGTGATCTTGTCTCCCGACGGAAAACTAATTTCTAAGATCGGAGAATTTGGAGAAGGAAAAGGGCAGTTTTTGTATCCTACCGGTATTTTGGCTAATTCAAACGAAGACATTTATGTGTTGGACAACACAAAAAACACTATTTTGAACTTTAAAAAGAAACCGGATAAATAACTTTTCTTGTTTGGCGTGAAGACATTTAAATACTTTCTGATTCTTTTATTTGCAGCTTATATCGGCTTATTGAGTTTTACTTTAAGCGCATATTTTTGGATAAAAGAAATGTCTGAACCGGTTAATTCGGGACAAAAGCATGAAGTCTTGATTGAATCGGGAGCAAACACAAGAAAAATAGCTTCGCTTCTTAAAAATAAAAATACAATCAAAAGCGCCTTGCTCTTTAGAATTTACATTAAATTTTTATCAGTGGACAACCGGCTCAGGCCGGGATTATATGCATTCAGCGGCAAAGAAACCATTAACGAAGTTATACAGCTTCTCTTGCGCGGCAACGAAAAAACTATCTCTGTAACTGTTCCGGAAGGCGTAACCAATAAAAGAATAGCCTCAATAATGCATGATTCCGAAATTTGCAGCATCAATGATTTTATTGAAGCAACAATGAACCCATCAATAACCGGTCGAGTTTTCTCGAGCTGGGAATACATTCCCGAAATGGAAGGCCTTCTTTTTCCTGACACCTATTATTTTCGAAAAAACACTCCGGCTGAAGTAGTTGTTGAACGCATGCTACGCATGACTAAGCACCAAATCGACAAAATTTTTACCAAACCTCTTCCCGGGGGCTTAAGTCAATATGAGGGATGCATTCTCGCTTCAATAATAGAAGAAGAGGCCGCCCTAGACAAAGAACGCGATTTGATAGCTTCGGTATTCTATAACAGATTAGCTAAAAATCAAAAGCTTGAGTCTTGCGCAACTGTACTATATGCGTTAGGTGGTCACAAAAGCCGAATCCTTTACGAAGATTTAAAAGTTAAATCTCCATATAATACATACCTAAATACAGGATTGCCTCCGACTCCCATATCAAATTTCGGAACTTCCGCACTACAGGCCGTAGCAAATCCTGCCAAAACAGACTACTTATATTTTGTTTCTGATAATGCGCGAGGGCACCTTTTTTCTAAAACTATAAATGAGCACAATAAAAATCGTCATCTCTATTTTAAAAAAAGGAAAAACTGACTTGAAAAAAAAAACAATTTTACTTTACACCTTATTTTTTCTTATTATTAACTACGAATTATGTGCATCGAACAATAGAATAATAACCTTGGCTCCCTCTCAAACAGAATTAGTTTATGCAATGGGCTTGGGCGAACAAATTGTTGGCGTATCTGATTACAGTGATTACCCTAAAGATGCCTTAAATAAAACGAAAATAGGAGACATTGAGTTAAAAGTTGAACTGATCCTTTCGTTATCACCGACAATAATTATTGATGTTAATTCAATGCGAAAAAGTTACGAGCCACTTTTTAGACGATTAAATTTAAACTACGTAAATTATAACATTTCCGAAATGGAAGACATAGCTTCAATGGCCCTTGAGATTGGTAAATGCCTCAAAGAAGAAGAGAAGGCCAATAAATTCGCCTCGAAATGGTTAAGTGAAGTGCAAGCATTAAACTTGAAAAAACCGGAAGTTCCCTTTACTTTTTACGCAGAAATTTGGGGAACCCCCATGCAGGCTGCAGGCAATAAAAGCTTCATCAGCAAAATCATTGAACGATCCGGCGGAAAAAACATCTTTAACAGCAAAATTGAATATCCCGTAATTAACAAGGAGTCTGTAGTCAGCCTTAATCCAAACGTTGTTTTTCTTTTTTATCCTATAAAAGAAGAGGAAATTCTTAACGTAAAAAACAGACCTGCCTGGAAACACATCTCTGCAAGCAAAAACAATAACATCTATGCGCTTGATCAAGATCTTTTTGTAAGACCCGGCCCAAGAAACTTAGACGGTTTAAAAATAATCAATAAAATATTAAATAAGGCTATTAAATGACCAAAACAATGCTACTCATCTTCTGTTTAATATCTTCTCTTGCAACCGCTCAGCATAGCGCGGACAAGATGTGGGTCAAACTTGAAACAGCTTCTCAAACGGCTAACTTTTATATAAACATTCCGGAAAACGGCTGTGTCTCACTTTCAACCATTTCACAGGGCAAAAAAAGCAATGATATAATTTGGGGCCCAAGACTAATGAATAAAGGGCTTTTCAAACTGCCGATCCCTGCTTCGGCAATTATTGGGAAAAAAGGAATTGTCGAATTATTCACCGTAGAACTTACTGCAGCAAAAGAAACAGGTTCAAGAGGGAATGGAGAGCGACAGTTCAACTCACCTATGGGCATTGACTATGACCGCACAAGAAATGAGTTGCTGGTTGCCGACACCGGTAACGACAGGATTATCAGACTCACACAAGATGGCAGATACCTGGGAAAACACGGGGGATTCGGAGTCTCTTTCGGAGACAAAAGCGAAGAGAGGGAAGATAGTCTTGATACCCCGTATGACGTTGCAACAGGGGGGTTTTCAAACTTTTACGTTTCTGATCAAAACAACAAGCGCATATGTGTTTTTGATTCTTACCGGACATACAAAGGAAAATTTTACCCTACAGACGCTCAAAGGCGGAATTCTCTTAACCGTCCGAAAGGTATTAAAGTCGACTACGAAAATAATATTTGGATAGTTGACGGTAGGTCAGACAAGATTATCAAAATTGCTCCAAATGGCGATAAACTACTTGAGCTTGGGGGATTCGGAAGAGGAAAACAACAACTTCGTTCTCCGAATCAGATTGATGTTGGTCCCAGCGGTGAAATTTTTGTAGCCGACACAGGAAAATCTCGTATAGTCGTTTTTGACAGATTTGGTTCATTTTTAAGAGAAATAACAAATATTTTTAAACAACCAACAGCCGTAGCAATAGACCCGGACGGCTTATTGGTAGTCTGTGATGCAAGCAAAAAGGATATTTCGCTTATAACTCCTCTTGGGGTTTTATTATCGAACTTAAGCACCGACTCAACCGGCAGTAAGTTAAAAACTCCGGCAGATTTGGCCTGCAATAACGATTATGTCTTTTGTGTCGATTCGGGCAATCACCGTCTTTTACATATTAAACGCAAAAAACTTACAACAATCGTATCTTGGCAATGTGCAGACTCTGTGATAGAATAACAAAATATAATCGCGGTTTTCCCGTGAAGTAACAGGAGCTAATACAATTGAAATTTAGACGAATAAAACTACCGGTTTTTTTGCTTATAGCAATATGTTTATTATCTTTTCAAACCGGTTGCCGTAAAAAAAGAGCAGAAAGACCTAAAAAACCTGCAGCAAGATTATCGGAATCAACAAAAAACATAAAAATCGAAGATTTGTTGCCTAAAAATAATGTTGTAACAGGAAAACTAAAACGTGAAATTCCTGAAAAGGTAATGAATGAGTATATGTACGGCACTTTGGCAGGCCAATATGGAAAAGTTGACACAGCTGAAGAATATCTTCTCAAAACCATAAAAATGGAACCCTTGTTCGTTGACGCTCACCATAATTTGGGCCTGGCGTATTACAAACAAGGCCGTATTGACGAAGCGGTTAAATGTTGGCGAAAAACCCTAGAATTAGCCCCAAATTATGCTGAAGCCTATTATAATCTGTCTATTTTTATGATGGCGCTGGGCAGAACCGATGATGCAATTAAATTGTTGGATGTATGCACGCAATATGAACCGTTTCACTTAAAGGCAAGATACGCCCTTGGCACGATAGCTAAGAAGAGCGGCCAAAACAAAGAAGCCATCAAGCATTTCAGAGCATACCAAAACAAAGATAAAGGTGATCCCAGGGTTTTGATAGCGCTTGGCGAACTATATTTACTTGAGGGACAAGAAGACGCTTCTTTAAAAGAGTTTGAATCTGCCGCAAGAATCGACGAAAAAAACGGAAAAGTTCAATACCAGCTTGGAGTGGCATACCACAAGCGCGGATTGCTAGATCATGCTATTATTAATTACAAACGAGCCAGCGAACTATTGCCCAACAATGTCGACCCATACATTAATCTTGGCGATATTTACGCAAGCAGAGGTGAATATGCATCAGCACTCGCATCATATAACACCGCTTTATCAATCGACCCGACAAATGCATATGCATCCCGAAGGGCAAAGCAAGCTGAAAATCGTTTATTGGAACAGTAATTTTGTCTATCGATTCAAACAACACAGTAAATTCATCTGAACTTAAAGCAATTGATAAAACTAAGCTTGAAATTTTGGCAAGCAGACTTGGCATAAGTTTTAATGAAGCAAAAAAATTGCAGGCCGACCTAAGAATCAACCTCGCAAAAACTCTGGGAATTACTGCATCTGCAGTCTTCCCTGACATAGAACCGGCAGGACGAGAACTTAATTTAGCTTTCGTCATAAATAAACAGAATCTGCCACGCAAAAAACAATAATGACAAATATAATTGACCACCTTTCACATTGGGAACTTCTAAACATTGAAAAACCGGCTCGCTATTTGGGTGGAGAAGCAAATCAAGCACAAAGCAAAACTGATCCTGCGCTGAAAGTAGCGTTGGTTTTTCCTGATCTTTATGAATTGGGAATGTCTAATCTAGCCATAAAAATATTCTATGAATCTCTAAATAATACAGAAAACATAATGGCTGAAAGAGTGTTTTCTCCATGGATCGATTTTGAAGCCTTGCTCAGAAAAAAGGATTTACCGATTTATTCGCTTGAAACGGGAAGACCTTTATATGAATTTGATGTTATTTTCATTTCTTTTCCTTATGAAATGACCTTTACCAACGTATTAAACATACTTGATCTTGGCAAAGTGGAATTATGTACAAAAAACAGAACAAACTGGCCAATAGTAATAGGCGGAGGTCCATCAGCCTCAAATCCCTTACCGATGGCAAAGTTTATGGACGGTATTTTTATCGGCGACGGTGAAGAGAGCATTTTAGAAATTTGCAATAAACTGATTGAATTCAAAAAACAGAATTTGTCGCTTAAAGAAGTCAGAATGGCTCTTGCGGAAATAGAAGGGCTTTGGGTGCCCGAGTTTCCAAGAAATGTTCGGCGAAGAATTTTTAAAGGATTTGCAAATTCAGCACCGCCTTTAAAGCCTGTCATACCTAATGTTCAAGCTATTCACAACCGTGCGCCCATCGAAATATTCAGGGGCTGTATTAACGGATGCAGATTTTGTAACGCGGGTTATTATTACAGACCCAAAAGAGAGCGTTCCAGCGAATCTCTTATTAAATATGCCCACCAACTCCTCGAAAACACCGGTGAGGAATCTCTTGGACTACTCTCTCTTTCAACCTCTGATTATTCTGAACTCTCATGCTTAATTGAAGGACTTGACAGGGATAAGCTGTATCCTGAGCAAACTGTTTCTATTCCGTCAATGAGAATGACTGATAACACTATTAAACTGCTTAATTCTTCTTCCAGAATAAGAAAGGGCGGCTTAACTTTCGCACCCGAGGCAGGAACGCAAAAATTAAGAAATATAATCAATAAAAACATAACCGAAGAAGACATAATTCATGTAATGAAAACTACGGGCGGCTCTGAGTATAGAACGGTCAAGCTCTATCTGATGATGGGCTTACCCTTTGAAACAGACGAAGACATTAGCGGAATTGTTAATTTGGTTGAGAAATTAGATAATATTGGGCGGACCTGCAGCCCGAAAAAGCAAATAACCGTTAGTCTTTCCGGGTTTGTTCCGAAGGCGTTTACTCCGTTTCAGTGGTCCCGACAGAACACAATCGAAGAGCTTAAAAACAAGCGTTTTGCCGTGTGTAAAGGGCTTGAACGCAGGCGAGTTCAAATTTCATGGCGAGATGAATATTTATGCTTACTGGAAGCCGTCCTTTCAAGAGGAGACGAACAAGTCGGAGACTTAGTTTTGGCCGCTTTCAGAAACGGATGTAAGTTTGACGGCTGGCACGAGTGTTTTTCTAAATCAGGTTGGGAAAAAGCTTTTGAAGACACGCAAATCCAAACAAGTAAATATACATCTGAGCTTTCTATTAATAGCCCCCTACCCTGGGATTTCATTGACTTCAGAACTCCCAAAGCATTTTACCGGGAAGAATATCTAAAAGCAGCTCAAATAGCCGGAGTAACACCCGAATGACAACCGAAAACATCGAAATTAAAGTAAAAATTGAATATACAAAAACCTCACAGTCAAGATATGTGTCTCACTTGGACAACATCGATGTAATTACTAAAGCCTTAAGACGCCTTCAGTTGCCTTATGCCGTAAGCCAAGGCTGTCATATCCGCCCCAAACTTTCTTTTGCACCGCCTTTACCTCTTGGGCATGCCAGTTATTGTGAATATTTGATAATAACGCTAGAGAAAGAAATCGAACCTGAAAAGCTAAAGACAGATCTAACCGATCAATTACCCGAAGGAATGACAGTTACTAATGTTATTCAACCCTGGATAGAAAAGAAAAGCAAAAACATTGGAGAAAGACTTGAATACTTGCTTCACTTCAGAGATCTAGCAACAGCACAAATTGCCAAGGAATATTTAAGCGATCCCGAATCATCATTTGAAGGGCATCATAAAGGGAAGACAAAAAAATATAAATTAGGCAAAGCCGTAAGTAAAATATCGCTGTCCGCATCAGAGGGAAAAAACCTTCTGGCAGTAGAATTTGAGCAGGGCATTGAGGGTATACCTTCTGTATCTAAGATTATTACTGCGCTTGCAGAAGCATTAGATAAAGACAAAGACAGCTTGTATTTAATTGAGCGCATATCGCTTACAGAACTTTAAAAAATAGGAAAACAGATGAGCCGAAAAATTTTATTAAACGTTGGACCTTATGAATCACGTGCAGCCATTATAGAGGATGGAAAACTTTGTGAATTGATGTATGAAATTGAAGACGACGAGAAAATCGTGGGTTGTATATATAAAGGGCGTGTTGCAAACGTTGTAAGCGGAACCCAAAGTGCTTTCGTTGACATTGGCATACACAAAGATGCCTATTTAACTTTAACCGGCGTAGAAAACGATTTTGACATGGATTTGCAAGATATCTTCAAAAGTCCGATACAAGATTTGCTAAAAGTTGGGCAAGATGTGATTCTTCAGATTTTAAAAGAACCCACACCGACTAAAGGGCCCAGATCTACGATGACCATATCGCTTCCCGGCAAATATTTGGTTTATATGCCGAAACTAGACCACATCGGAGTATCTAAGAAAATATTTCAAGATAAAGAACGAGAAAGACTTAGGGGCATCGGACGCCGTATTTTGCCCAAAGGTAGCGGATTAGTTTTCAGAACAGCGGCCGAAGGTTTAGAAGAGAATATATTAAAGCGAGATTTAGATCTTCTGTTGAAAATGTGGAAAAGAGTTGAGGAAAAAATAGCTTCTTCACCCCCAAAAACAATGTTACACCGCGACATTCCCTTGCCGATGAAAGTTGCAAGAGACTTTTTCACCGATGATGTCGAAGAAATGATCATAGACTCAGAAGAAGCTTATAAAAGCATTGTCGAGGACTGTGAATTCTTAACTCCGATGCAAAGAGCTTCGCTAGAACTTTATAAAGATAAAACACCATTGTTTGAAAAATATGGTATCGAAAAAGAAATTGAAAAGGCTTTTTCAAGAAAAATTTGGCTTGATTCCGGAAGTTATATATTTATAGATAAGACTGAAGCCATGTACTGCATTGATGTTAACAGCGGACGTTTTTCCGGTGGAAACGGTCTAGAAGAAACTGTTTTCAAAGTAAATATGGAAGCAGCCAAAGAGATTGCCAAACAAATCCGGTTAAGAAATTTAGCCGGAATGATCATTATAGATTTTATTGATATGGAATCAAATTCCCACAGGAATCAAGTTTTAAGAGCACTTAAAGAAGGTTTTAAAGGAGACAAGAATAAACCACATATCCTTGACTTTTCCGAACTTGGCCTCATTCAGATGACCCGAAGACGCACTTCTTCAAGTCTTGACGAATTGCGAAAAACGCAATGTCCTTGTTGCAAAGGAACAGGCAAAACCTTGTCTGTAAGGACTATAGCCAACACCTTAAAAACTGATTTAATAAAAGAATCTGAAAGATATCAAACGGCAGAAATTACGGTACAATTACACAAGTCAGTTCTTGATGTTTTTAAGGCTCACTCAAACAAAGAACTCAAGGACATTGAGTCTGTAATAAAACGCAAGCTGATCTTTAAACCCAAAGAAGATTTGGATATTGAATATTATAAAATTGAACCTTCTTTGAATACAGAACCGATTGATACTGATGTTACAGAAATGCCAAATTCCGCTGTTCCCACTAATAGAACAAATAAAAAACGAAGATTCAAATACAAGAAAAACCGTAATTCAATCCCAGAGAGTTAAAACATGAAGCTTTTATTTCGTTCTTTACTGCTATGTTTCTTTATTTCTGCATCTTCCATCATTTACTGCGCAGAAATTAAATATTCATTTAAACCCGGAATCACCTACACATATAAATACACATTTGAATCATCTTCATCTGTAACTTCATTGGGTAATGTGAAAACCAATGTGCAAAAGCCGATTTATAATACTTTTACGATTAAAACAATTGCGTTTCAAGATAACGCATTTGTTCTGGATATCGAACATAACAAATCAACCTACAGAAGGTATATTAAACCAAATGGGGAAATAAAGGGCGCTGTTTCAGAAACCGGCACAGAGCTTCCCGTGTTTCTGTCTTTCCCTGACACAGACTGGAAAATCGGCGAATCACACCAAATAACCAAAAGCGTTAAGATCAAAAATACTGATTTTACAACTGTTTGGAATATTTTATTGAGGTCTGTCAATAACGATACAGGATTAGCAGAAATTGCATTTACGGCAACCCTTCCCTTGCCTCAAGACCAATTAAGAAGAAAAACTTTTTCCTTAAACGGAACAGTAATTTTTAATGTGTTTGAAGGTGTTGTATATCGTGCAGACTGGGTTTCAAAGTATAGTTTAGATTTTTACAATAAAGAAATTGCAGTCATTCGTAATATGTGGAAATTTGAAAATGAACTTCGTCATTCCCTAATAATGGAAAACCTGGAGGAATACTGATGAAAAAGCACATGTTGGTCGTCATCTTCACTTTTTTTGCTTCAGTTTCCTATTCGCAAGTAATGTTTGATATCACCACTCCCTTTAAACTGTGGCTCTTAAATAACGAAGCGCGAGTTTTTTCATCATTAAACCTAGACCAGAAGCTAATATGGGAAATGTCTCTTCCATTTTCTTTCATCCCTACCATAAGAACGGAAAACACAGGTGCCGAAGAAGAACTATGGAATACTCACCGCAAATATTACAGATTGTTAGACGATATACAAAGCATTTACACAATGACAAAACGCTTTGGGAATGGCAGATTATCTGTTTTAACAAAGCAGGCACGCCCTGAAATATGGTCAGTATCTATGTTTAATTTTTTTATGCCACTGATTCAAAACTCAACTTCTGCTCGCTACAGGGAAAACTGGCATCTTACCCTGCTAAAGGCCTTAAGACTCGACGCGGAAAGAGATTACAACTTAAACCAAAGACTTCATAATTCCACATCAAAGCTTTCAAGCGAAGAATACAGACTACTGAAATCATATTTTTCAAATTTTTCGGCATTATATCCGGGAAACACAAAAATTAAACTGTTACAAGCATTTTTAGAGAGAAGTAATCGGAATTCGACCCCAATTGGGGCAGGTATACAAGACCTTTTAAAACCAACCCAAACAATTACTACAGACGATGTTGAAGACAACGCGCTTGCCGAACTTGAAAAAATAGCCGGAATGGGTGAATCAGAGGCAACGGGGACATTTGAAGACACGCCACAGCCCGAAGACGATATGTTCAATATCTGGTAAATTTATTATCGGTTATTATCGGTTATAGTAGTCTTGTAATCTGGGTGAAGAATTTTTTCTCAGTTTTCTGAGAGCTTTTTCTTCAACCTGTCGAACTCTTTCGCGCGTTACTCCCATTATTCTGCCGATTTCTTCGAGAGATCTGGGAATACCGTCATCAAGACCAAATCTTAATTTGATGACTGTTTGTTCTTTTTCGGTCAAGGATAACAAAACTCTTGAAATCTGCTCGTGCAACAACGAGTCGATTACTGCTTCTTCAGGGCTCACAGCATCATCATTTGAAATATAATCTTCAAGAGAAGAATCTTCTTTGTTCCCAACAGAAACATCAAGCGAAACGGGTTCTTGAGTGAGTCTGACAACTTCTTCTATTCTTTCAAGCGGAAGATCCATTAAAGCAGAAAGCTCTTCAGAGGAAGGTTCTCTGCCATGCTCCTGCAAAAAGCCTCTGATATGCCTTTTAACCTTATTCACTATTTCCATGACATGAACAGGGATTCTGATAACGCGTGACTGTTCCGCTAAAGCTCTTGTTATTGCCTGTCTTATCCACCAGGTTGAGTAAGTTGAAAACCTATAGCCCATTGTGTAATCAAACTTTTCAATTGAACGCATTAATCCAAGATTTCCTTCTTGGATAAGGTCCAAAAAAAGCAAGCCTCTATTTGTGTATTTTTTGGCTATACTGACTACAAGTCTCAGATTTGCGGTAACCAAGGCATCTCTTGCTTCTTGGTCGCCTTCAAGAATTCTTTTTGCGAAAGCACATTCTTGGTCGTGAGAAACCAAATCAACTTTAGTAAGTTGCTGAAGATAAAGTTTAACAGTATCATCAAAAATAGACTCTTCCTTTTTCTTTTCTCTTTCATCTTGAAAGTCTATTACATCGTCATGATGCTCATTATGATGTTCTTCAGTATCAGTTTTTGCAGGTTTAACAGATTTTGGCACAGATTTATTCAAATTTTCTTTGCCCTTAACTGCTTGTCCGTTCACAGCCTTAGCCATTTTCCTGCTCCTCTTCGCCGGCAAACTTTCCTATTCGGCGAAACCTGTTGTAGCGTTCTTCAATTAAATTATCGGCACTTACGGCAATTAACGTAGGCAAATATTTCAAAATAGTTTTTTTAATTTCCTCTGCCGCTTTTTTGTGATCTCTATGAGCTCCACCCAGCGGTTCATTCAGAATTTCATCAATTATTCCGGCTTTCAAAAGATCTGTCGACTTAAACTTAAGTGCAGATGCGGCTTCTTTTGCTTTATTTGGATCATTCCACAATATTGCAGCACACCCTTCGGCTGATATTACCGAATAAATAGAAAATTCAAACATAAAAACTTTATCGCCGACTCCAAGTGCCAATGCACCCCCGCTTCCGCCTTCACCGGTTATGAAACAGATAATCGGAACTCTTAAAGCAGACATTTCAGCTAAGTTTTTTGCAATTGCCTCGCTTTGTCCTCTTTCTTCAGCTCCGATTCCCGGGAATGCTCCGGGGGTGTCAATAAATGTAACAACCGGCATATTAAATTGTTCGGCAAAACGCATAAGTCTGAGAGCTTTTCTGTAGCCTTCGGGATGGGGCATACCAAAATTTCTGTAAATATTGGTTTGGGTGTCACATCCTTTTTGATGACCGATAATCATTACACTGCGCCCGTCAATTAGTCCGATTCCTCCGACTATTGCAGGATCGTCTCCGAATAATCTGTCACCATGCATTTCAACGAAATCATCACCGCAGATATGCTTAACGTATTCAAGTGTCGAAGGACGATCAATATGCCTTGCAAGCTTGGCGACCTGCCAAGATTCAAGATTGTTGTAAATCTCTTTTTTTAAAGGCTCAATTTTAGAGCTTAAAAGAGCGATTTCTTCAGTTAGATCGACATGGCCCGCATCAGAAATTACTTTAAGGTCTTCGATTCTCTTTTCAATTTCGATGATCGGTTTTTCAAAATCAAGTTCTAATGCCATTTAATATTACCTGCCATTATTCAGAATGTGCAAAATTTTAGCGATCTGCTTTTTTAAAGTTCTTCTATGAACTATGCAATCAAGCATCCCGTGTTCTAACAAGAACTTTGATTTTTGAAAACCCTCGGGAAGTTTTTGTCTGATTGTCTGTTCTATAACACGAGGCCCTGCAAAGCAAATTAAAGCTCCCGGCTCAGCAATGTTAAAATCACCCAAGCTTGCAAAGCTGGCCGAAACACCACCGGTAGTCGGATCTGTAAGAATAGATATGAAAGGCACTTTTGCTGCATTTAATTTTTTAACGGCAGCCGAAGTTTTCGCCATTTGCATCAATGAGAAAATTCCTTCTTGCATTCTTGCTCCACCGCTGGTAGCAACAATTACAACCGGAGTTTTTTCAGAAGCCCCTCTTTCGAGGGCTTCTGCAAGCTTTTCTCCAACCACAGAGCCCATACTTCCGCCCATAAACTCAAAATTCATTACTCCTAAAATTGCTTTTATCCCGTCAATTTGGACATATCCGGTCATTGCCGCATCAAAAGCGTCTGTTTTTTCTATTGCTTCTGCAATTCGTTGCGGATATTCTTTTGAGTCAACAAATTTTAACGGATCAGCAGATTTCAATTCTTGATTGAATTCAACAAAAGAATTGTCGTCTGACAAAAGAGCTACTCTGTCCCAGACAGGCATTCTCATGTGATAGTCGCATTTTACACAAAGGAAAAGATTCCGAACTAAGTCTTTGGTAAGGATTGTTTCACCGCACCCCGGACATTTTTTCCATAAATCAGGAGTTTTTTGTGAAGGTGCTTCTTGCTTAGGCTGATCTTCCTGCGACTTAGCGGTCTTTGAACGTAACTTATCAAACCAACCCATGCATTCGCCCCTTAATAATTAAAAATTTGTATTTCATTTCTACGTTTATACCAGAATGAATCAACTTTTTCAACAGCAAAAAAAATCCCCTGCCGTAGCAGGGTATTTTATGATTTTTATTCAAACGGCGAGCTTTCAAACAAATCTTCTTTCTGAGGCGTAGCAAAAAGCCATCTAAATAGCTCGCCCACCCACAAAACCAGAGAAGTTCCAAATATAATTGAGAGCCACGTCTGCAAATCAAGAGGTTCTGTTCTGAACATTTTTCCTCCAAAATGAACGATCAAAAACTGCCCAATAATAATTGCAAAGAATATTAATACGAAACTCTTATTTGAGATAACATCTTTAATCGTGGTCTTATTTAATCCTAGGGCACGTGCATTAAACAGATTCCAGACTTGAAGCATGACAAATATTGTAAAGAAAATCGTAAGCTCTTTGTCAGATATCATCCCGTCCGAACTCATGAAAAATTTAAGTATGCCGACTAATAAGAGATAGAATGATAAACCCACCCCGAAAATATGCTTATACATCGGCTTGGTAACTATAAAATCATCAGGCTGCCTTGGTTTTCTTGCCATTACTTTCCAATGAGGAGGTTCTGTAGCAAGAGCAAGAGCAGCAAATGTATCCATTATTAAATTTACCCAGAGCATTTGAACCACAGTAAGAGGCATTTTAATACCTATAAAAGGCCCTGTAAGTGCAATTGCAAGAGCCACCACATTTATTGTCAGCTGAAACATAACAAATCTTTGTATGTTGTCATAGAGAGAACGGCCCCACATGATACCCTTAACAACGCTTGGAAATGAGTCATCCAACAAAATAATATCACTTGCTTCTTTTGCCACAGAAGTGCCCGTTTTACCCATTGAAAGGCCAACATTAGCGTGATTTAGAGCCGGCGCGTCATTTGTTCCGTCACCGGTTACAGCAACCACATTTTTCGATTTCTGCAAAAGCTTAACAAGCCTAAGTTTATCATTTGGCCTTGCTCTTGACATTATTTTAATTTTATCGGCCACGATCAGTGCTTCTTCGTCAGAGAGACTCTGAAAGTCCCTTCCCGTAATATGAACTTCGTCTTTGTTATCAACAGTATCAATCAACCCGCTTTGCCTTGAAATTTCCCAAGCCGTATTGGAGTTATCTCCGGTTATGACCTTCACTTTTACGCCTGCATTTCTGCATACAGAAAGCGCTATCGGCACATCCGGTCTAATCGGATCTGCAATCGCAACGAACCCTAACCAAACCAAACCATTTGCAACATCTTTTATTTCGCTTCCCGCAACCGCTTCTAAGTTTGTTTTAAAAGCATAACCAAGAGTTCTCATCCCCCTATCTTGCTGCGATTTCAACTCTTTGATTATGTCAGGCATAACAGACGAAATGGTTTGCAGACCGGTTTTTGTCAATACTTCGGTGCATCGTTCAAGTATTATTTCAGGGGCGCCTTTTACATATAATATGTTTTCTTTTCCTGCATCTGAAACTCCGAAAGTGCCCATCATCTTTCTTTCAGTCGAAAAAGTCCATTGTTTTTTAATATCAAAAGACTCTCGTTTTGTCGCATAATCAATACCATTGTCTTTCAGCCAAATAAGGGTCGCCGCCTCGGTCGGGTTTCCTATCGGCGAAAACACGCCCTCTTTTACAGCAATATTAGCAGTGCTGTTTACAGCAATTGCCTCTATAATTAACTTTTCGGCGTCATTAAGCTTATCTGCACTCAATTCAGCATCTTTAAGAACGTGAAAGTGAACAGAACTCATCAACATTTTATTTTGTGTGAGCGTCCCCGTTTTATCTGAACAAATAACAGTTGCCGCACCAATAGTTTCACACGCGTGCATTCGCCTAACCAGATTATTTGCTGCTGTCATTTTTCTCATGCTGTATGCCAAACTTAGAGTAACGCTCATGGGCAAGCCTTCAGGAACAGCGACAACAATGATTGTAACCGCTATCATAAAAAACTGTAAAAACTCTTTTGCACCTTCAAGCGTCATCCATAAACTCGGATCTGTTGGCAAAATCTTAGTCAAAACCCCTAGCCCTAAAGCTAAACCACAAAACACCAAACCGACCAACATTGTTTTTAACCAAGAGGCGATCCCCGCTTCTTCGGTTATCTTAGGCAATTTTATTTCCCTTCCCATGAATTCAAAGGCATCCGCTACAATAGGCATCCAAACCTTTGAAAGCATTATCATGCCGCCGATAAAAACAATTATGGAAAAAATCCATTGATAGGTTTCAAGAATCAATTCTTTTGTAAAATAATCGCGAGCTATAAGAGAAGTGAAAGTAAGAAAAGCTACAAAAAAACCCACAACCCCAATAAGCTTGCTTAATTTATCAAGCTGTATATTCAAGGGGGTTTCTTCGCCACTTTCTTCGCCGGCCGACCTAGCGGCTTTTCCTATTTCGGTTTTGTCTCCGACAGCCGTTACTTGCATTGTTCCGTGACCGTCGCTTATAAGAGTGCTTCTTAATAAAACATTCATAGGATAAGCATGCCCCGTGTCGCTCTTGTAACCTTCTGTCCCCTCGGGAAATTTTTCAACCGGAAGCGACTCCCCTGTTAATTTAGCTTCATCGACCTGCAAAGACACAGATGACAATAAAATACCGTCAGCCGGGATTTCTTCTCCGGGTTCCAACATTACTATATCGCCCACAACCAAATCTTTTAAGGGAACCGCCGCAAAGACATTGTCTCTTATTACGTTTACTTCAGCTTCATCTGACACTTTATTAAGGATATCAAATTCTTTGGCTGCCTTATATTCATTTATAAATGCCAATATAGTTGCCAAAAGAATTGCAATTATTATTCCGATCCCCTCAAAAAATTCTTTACTCACAAAACCTACGCCTACTGCAATAACAGCTGCAATCATTAAAATTCTTATGATCGGATCATCAAATTTTTCCAACAACAACTTCCACCAAGGTTCTCTTTCGGCAGGAGTAAGAATATTAGAACCATATTTCTCACGGCTTTCAAGCACCTGTTGCTCAGTCAAGCCCCTAAAAACATGACGGTCCCGGGGCAATTTTTCAGGTTGATTTAACATATAAAGCGACTCCTCAAAAAACAGTTTGATTATTTTCGCCGATTATACAGTTTAAGAGTTTAACAAGCAAGATAAATATTAGCAAAACACTGACTAACAAAGGAGTTCAAGAACAGAAAAAACAAAGCAATTTTTTTGCCAATTTATAAAGCTCCCCTTAATTTAGGCTTTACAGAAAAAAAACTATGACAAAAATGACACACCCAAAGACAATATTGTCGCACTTCAGAATATACATTGAAAAAACAACTCTGAAATAGTAGACTTAAGCCAATCAATCATTAAGGAAAAATTATGGTTCAACGCAAACCCCGCTATCTGAAATACATGAACACGATTCAAACCGAGTCTGTATTAAAAGAAAACGCACCCTTATTCATACCGATAGGCACATTAGAAGCACACGGCCGACACTTACCCATATCTACCGATACAATTTGCGCAGAAAAAATCGCAGAAAAACTTTGTATTGAAGTCGGCGGCGTAATCGCTCCGCCCATTGAATACGGGCTTACTAATGTTTTTCTTCAAACAGCCCCCGGCAGCTTTTTTCCGGAAGATGTTTTTAAAAGTTACGTTGAGCACATTGTAAGAAATTTTAGAAAGCATGGTTTCAAAACAATAATAATTGTAAATGGTCATGGCGGCAACAGAGACTCGCTAAAACAAATAATTCGAACCATCCCCCGCGAAGAAGCAATAGCGCTTTCAGTCATTAATTGGTGGATTTTGGCTGAAAAGTATGTTGAAAGAGTTTATGGGTGCAAACCGGGAGGGCATGCGGCGGTAGAAGAAACTGCAGCTATGTTAAACTTTTACCCCACCTTGGTGAGCCCGGCAAAGTATTCGCCAAATATAGATGATTATGTTCCGGAAGAATCTCTTTGGATGTATCCTCCGCCCGGCGAAGTATTATTGCAAGAAGAAGGCGAAGGCCGCCCCTCTTTTGATTCAGACAAAGCAGAAATGTTTATGTCTCTGGTCATTTCAGACTTAAGCACTAAAATTAAGCGCTGGCTTAATTCTTTCAACAGAATAAAAGGGAGCTTGAGACCATAATGGAAGAACCATCAACCCTGTCTCTTATTGCAAAATATAGTATAGACATTTTTTTGGCTGCAGTATTTTTTTATATTTTGTTTTTTTGCAAACCGGACCCCAAAAACGCCCCAAAAAGCAATCCCGATGAAGAAGAGCCAAACGAACTTGAAAAAAGACTAATGAGCGACTCTGAAGATGAGGACGACGACAATGCCGATATAGATGACGGCTTACAATAAATAAAAAACCCTCTTGCACTTTTGCGCATTTCCTGCTTAAATAAGCAAGAAAATAAGCATTCTGACTATCTACTTAAATTTTGAAAAGGAGTTTTCAGACTATGGTTACCACCACACACGAATTTAAAACGGAAGCAAGACAATTATTGGATCTTATGATCCATTCTGTCTATTCCCAAAAAGAGATTTTTTTAAGAGAGCTGATTTCAAACGCCTCAGACGCTCTTGATAAATTAAAATTTGAGGCTTTGACCAATGATACCTACAGCTCTTTGACCGATGATTTGCACATTCGAATATCACCGGACACCACAGCTCAGACAATAACAATCAGCGACAACGGCATCGGCATGACCCACAATGAAATTGTTGATTATATAGGCACCATAGCGAAGTCCGGCACAGGTGAATTTATCAAAAGCCTTAATGAAGCCAAAGATAAAAAAGGAATGTCTTCAGATCTTATTGGACAATTCGGCGTCGGTTTTTACTCCGCATTTATGGTTGCGAACAAAGTAGAACTTACCAGCCGCAAAGCCGGCAGCAATGAAGCTTGGACCTGGTCTTCTGCAGCAGAAGGCAATTATACTATGTCCGAAGCCACCAGAGAGACAAATGGCACCACTGTCACTTTGCATCTTAAACCGAAAGCCGAAAATGATGAGACCCACGAAGATTTCACTCAAGAATGGACTATCAAACAAATAGTAAAAAAATATTCTGATTTTGTCGGTTATCCTATTAAAATGCAAATAACCAGAACTGAGGTTGAACGCGACGAAAAAGGAAATCGCAAAGAAGGGGCAGAAGAAAAAACTATAATTGAAGATGAAGTTTTGAATTCAATGAAAGCAATTTGGCTTCGCCCTGAAAAAGAAGTCACCGAAGAAGAATACAAAGACTTTTACCGTCACATCAGTCACGACTGGAATCCGCCTCTTAAATGGATTAACTTCAAGGCAGAAGGCACTACCAACGAATTCACTTCTCTTCTCTACATTCCGGAAAAACCGGGGTTCGACATGTTTATGCCTGAAAAGAAGCATGGCATAAGTCTTTATGTTAAGCGCGTGTTTATCATGAATGACTGTGAAGAGCTGATTCCGGATTATCTGCGCTTTGTCAAAGGAGTTGTAGACTCAGAAGATCTTTCGCTCAATATTTCTCGTGAAATATTACAAAAAGACAGACAGATCCAAACAATTCGTAAGACAGTAATCCGAAAAGTATTAGATACCTTCAAAAAACTTTTAAAAGAAGACAAAAATAAATATGTCGAATTCTGGAAAAATTTTGGTTCGATTATTAAAGAAGGCTTATTCAAAGAAACAAGTAACAGTGATAAAATCTTTGAATGCGCATTATTCAAAACTACCGCTTCTCCAAGCGAATATTTTACCCTTGACGAATATATTGAACGCATGAAACCTGGACAAGAAAAAATTTATTTCTTGAGCGGGGAATCAAGGGAAGCAATTGAAAACAGCCCGCACATTGAGGCTTTCAGAGACAAAGGATATGAAGTTATTCTTTTAACTGATCCTGTTGATGAAGTGTGGCCGCAATACACAAATGAATATAAAGGTAAAAAAATTAAAACGTCTGCCGGCTCTGCCAACGAACTCGGTTCAGAAGAAGAAAGACAAAAGACCACCGAAACATTAAAGAAAAAAGAAGAAGAATGGAAACAGCTTCTCGAGCTTATCAAAAACAAATTAGAAAAGCACGTAAAAGCTGTTAAGCTTTCTAGTGGCATGAGTACTTCCGCAGCCTGTCTGGTTAGCGGAGAAGGCGAAATGACACCGCACCTAGAAGCATTGCTCAGAGCATCCGGCAAAGACGTACCTGCTGTTAAGCGCACTTTGGAATTAAACCCGACTCATCCGTTAATGAGCAAAATGTATGACGCTTTCACTCGAGATCCTAAGAGTCCTCAGATTGAAGAATATTCTGAGTTACTTTACGGACAGGCTCTTTTAGCCGAGGGCGGTCAGTTACCTGACCCTGCCGGCTTTAATCGAAAAATTGCAGAGCTTATGGCAGGTGCTCTATAACATAATGGCAAAAAGATCATATCGCCGACATAACGGCATTTGCACTATCAAACTATTAGTCACACTCAAAACCAAAATGCCTAAAGGCGATTCTTTGTACATTACCGGCAATCTTCTTGAGCTAGGCGACTGGGAGCCGACGGGCAAACAATTACACCTTTGCGAAGACGGAACTTACAGCATTGAGTTTAACGCCCGCAAAGGGACTATTATCGAGTGTAAGCTCACCCGCGGCACCTGGAAAAGTCAGGGAATATACATTAACAACGGCAAACCGCCCGACAATTATGTAATAAAGGCCGATAAAGACAAAATCGTCAAAGTATCGATTTTGGACTGGCTCGACAAGAGAGTTATGGTAAGTGATCCCGTCAAAGGCAAGTTACTTGCCTTTGACAGGTTTACCTGCAAAGGCCTCAAATATAAGCGCGGAATCGAAGTATGGCTTCCCGAGACTTATTCAGAAGCGCACCAGCCCTATTCTGTAATCTACACACATGACGGTCAAAATCTTTTCGAACCCGGCAACGCTTTTGCCGGCATGGACTGGAAAGTTGACGAAACCGTAACAAAACTGTTAAATGAGGGAAAGATCAAAAATTGCATAGTTGTCGGGATTCCGAATTCGCCCGATCGTATGAAAGAGCTGAATCTCGAAACGACTTTAGGCAAGAGCTACGCTCAGTTCATAATAGAAGAAGTAATGCCTTTTGTGGAAACAAAATTTAACGTATCTCGCAATTTTTCCGATTCGTTCATAATGGGCTCATCAATGGGAGGGCTCATGGCTTTTCAGATGGGCTTTACTTTTCCCCATAAGTTTGGCGGTGCCGCTTGCCTTTCATCTGCTTTCCAAAGCAAGTTCAGCAAAATAATAGAACAAGTTAAACATAGCGACCATCTTCCTCAAGGCTTACGTGTTTACATTGACACAGGTGAATACGAGAAAGAAATCAACGAGCGGGAAGACATCTGCGAGTGCTACTACAAAATGATGGAAATCCTTGTAAAGAGGGGTTTTAAAGAAGGTGAAAACCTTATGGGGTATTTTGATGAAAAGGCAACCCACACCGAGTCGGCATGGGCTATGCGTCTTAAAATTCCTCTGATGTTTTTACTGGGCAAAATCAAATAAGGCAATATATTAAAGCCTTGCATCTATAATCGTTTTTAGTTTACCGGTACGACTGTTTCGGGTTATTTTTCCAGGTTTGTACCATTCAATAGCAACAGTCATCCAGCCTTCATGCAAAGACTCGGCGATCTTATAAGACTCGTTTTTGAGTGCCTCTAACACAGCAACGTCAGAAACGGGTTTTTCAGCTTCAAGTCTGAGACAAAGCCGGTCTTTGCCTTCAAAGGTCTGAGCTTCAATCTGGAAAGACTGGCTGACAGGCAGCTTAGCAAGCCCTGCAGCCACATCAGCGGGCATAAGATTTATGCCCCCGATTACGATGAGTTCATCACATCGGCCCAGCAACTCAAACGATTTGCCTTTAAACCCGCACTTGCATGGTTCCGAGACAATCCATCGCCCCATGTCTCCGGTTTTATACCTAATTACAGGCATCAGTGTTTTATTCAAATTAGTTACAACTATTTCGCCCGCCTCATTAATTTCAGCCTGTTTACCGGTAATCGGCGAAATTATTTCACAGTAGCAATACTGGTCCAATACGTGGTGAATTGTGCCTGAAAGATGTTCGCACTGCCAACCTACCGGCCCTGTATCAACGCAAGCATAGCCGGCAGAACGAATAATTTTTGCCCCTACAGTTTCTTTTAAAAACTTGCAGGTTTCAGGTCTTAGATGTTCACCGCCATATAATATTTTTTCGATCTTTATGTCCGATTTAAGTCGTTTAATTTCTTCCGCAAGTTTAATAATTATTGAAGGAAGCCCAACTACAGCATTCACATCAAAAATTTTCAAATATTTCAAAGTGTTGCTTAAGTCAGAAGAACCGCCTACCGGCAAATTTAAGCATCCGAGATTCTCTAATGCTCTTCCGGCAACGTTAAAGCTTGTCCACAGATTGCCCGCAATAAACAAATTGGCAACTCTGTCAAATTTTGATAAACCGGCATTTCTGTAGATATCAGTCAGTAAATCTGTTACATATTTGTATTCATCATTTGAATAGAAAGAAAATTTTGGGTTTCCGGTGGTTCCGCCCGAAGCGTATACATAAGCGTCAATTGGCTCTCTTGTTAATATATCATTAGATTCGGGGGGTGAATTTTTGTAAAAGGTTTCTCTGTCAAGCAAAGGGAGTTTTTCAAAATTTTCAAATCCGCACCCGCCGGCCTTTTCAATAATTGAGTTGTAATAAACAGAAGAATTAATTTGTGAAAGCAACTTTTCCACTCTGCTTTCGGGGGTATCTCTGTATTCAAGGGCAACCATATCTACTAAGCGTCTAAGCATAAATTCGCCCTCGTGAGGCGCTCCGTCGTGTCCTTCACTCATTCCGCCAATTTCGGTTACTCTTTTTGCTCCCAGTTCAAACAATTCGTCTTCAAGCCGAGCAAAACACTCAGGATATGCGCAAACACCTACTGTTTGCAAATATGATGACAAAGGCTTAACTTGAACAATTAAATCTTCTATCGAAGAAATTCTTTTAATAAACAAAGTTCTGTTAAGGCATGAGACTTTAAACACGGGGTCATATTCAAGCACAAGCGTAAAACTGAAATCTTCCGGGCACTCAAGCCTTCCTTCGCCTTTAGCCTGCGACATTGTAGCCAGCTCGCGAACTTTTCTGATTTCTACTTTTTCATCGAAAGTTAAATTTCCCGCCGGCAAATCTTCGCTAAGCTTCAATAGCTCATCATAAAGATATTCCATCAACAAATGCGACGTTTTAATATCTTTGTCTAAAACATACACAACATGGGGCGAAGAGCAAGCCTGTTGATCCCAGCGTGCCACATCCAATGCCAGTGAAGCGGCAATCTGAGGGGCAGTCGAAACCTTAATCTTTCGCCCTTCAATTACAGCAAAAGAAAATCTCGGGCCGTTTTCAACCAGCCTTGCAGCATCTCCCAATCTTGATTTAAGCGATTTCAAGGCCTCATACCCGCCCCAGAAAACAATAGTTGCAGGGGAATTAAGTATCGGGTTCTCTATGCTTTCATCGCCGCCCTTCCACGAAATCGCCGCCTGATTGGGCCAAATAATACCGGCCGGGTCGTGCTCTTTTATGCTTTCTATGAACAAAACAGGAAAAACCGTGTCTACACGAGACATTTTAAGAATATTTACATTTTTTGTGATTATACCTGATACAAGGCTATCCACAGCTCCGACAAAAACATTGCCGGCAGTAAGATGCACTAAAACCCCACGGCTCTTGGCTTTGAGCTTGTAGCCCAAATGAGGCTGTTCTTCGCCCTCGTCAAATAATCGCAAAGAATTAAACTCACCTTTAAGGCGTTTTTCCAGATTTTTTCTTGCGCAAATTTGACTTACCACATCAAACCCGGCGTCAGTCATTTCGGGGCTGAAATCTGTAAGTTTGGGCATAACCTCGGCCGCTTCAACCCTTAAGTGATAATTCGGATCTGCCCAAGCCGCAGAAACATTATCAAGAATATCAAGAATGCAGTCTATATCGGGGGTCGCCGCAATAGCAGCTCTCTCAAATGCTTCAGAAAGTATATCGGATATATTTTCTGAAGAAACAAATTCAGATTTGACAAATTTTCCAAAAACACAGCATTTATTTTTCATATAAGATTTCCCGCTTACTTTAGCAAATCAAGGGCATTAATAGCGCAGCCTTTATGTTTGGCCAAGCCCGCACGCCCAACTATTCTGAATGTTTTACCCGGTCTTTTGCATGGGCAGTTATCCTCGATAACCGCTTTATCGGTTGTCAGCAAAGAAATTGACGGGTAGGAAGACAAATAGGGTGTCATAAGATAAAGCAGCCCCTCTTCGCCGTCTTTAACCGGTTGCAATGTTTCGGGGTCAACAGCCATAGCCCTAGAGTAAATAGGAACATGAAGCCTGCCATGTTCGCAGTCGACATACGGAATACCATGTTCGACCATTCCAAACAAATCTCTCAAGTTTTCACCGGGAATATTCAGAATTTTATTGATTCTCTTTTTGAAAACATCTTTTGTTACTTCAAGATTCTTATGCATTTTCCAACCGCCGCCGGTAATAATGAAAGAATCGCGGTTGAAATTCAGATTAATCCCTCTTTTTTCGAGCCAATCGCATACTTGCCACAAGTAAGCGGGGAAACCGAGAATTCTGACCGGTTCGGGTCTTTGCGAAAAATCTATAAGTTTTTTTGCGGTAGCTTCGAGATCGAAACTAAAATCATTCAATTTTTTATTCCATTTTATTGCATAAAAGACAGTTCTGTGAGCAGTCAAATCGGTTAGTAATTTATCGGAAAAAGCTGTTCCAACACTTTTAGCGTATTTGGGGTCATATGTAAAACACAAGTAGTTAACCTTTTGAGAATGATTTACCATACCGAGAGACGAAAAAATATTTTCTACAATTTTTAAGATTCTTTTGTATGATCTGGCATCAAGTATTATAGAACTTTTTCGGCCTCCTGTGCCTGAAGATGTGAGTTCGAGTTTTACTTGCTTATCGGGAACAGAAGCCAGCTTAAACTCTTTAAAAACTGTCACGAGCAATGGCGGAATCTGTTCGGGCAAATAGTCGCTTTTAAAATCTATCAAGCCCGACAGGTTTAAAAAAGATTTAAATTCAGGACATTTAGAAACATGCCACCTTAAAGCTTCGTTCATAGCTTTATTAAACAATTCTTCGGTTTGTGGTGTATGATCGAATGCCCGGGTAATATCGAAAAGTTTGCCGCAATTTTCAAAAGGTTTACCTTCAGCCAAGTCTCCACTCCTCGTCGAAATCAGGCTGGCAGCGGACTAGCAAATCATACCAGCATTTCATAAAAGCATCTAAAAATCTACGATTATTATCTACTAAGTTCATATCCATAAAATCAAGTTTCTCGAAAGACCTTGAAAATATAAGATAATCCTCGCGCAACCCTTCGTCGTTCATTCTCATGCCGGGGAAATACGCGCAAGGCAAAAACTTAGCGTCTAAAGCAAGTCTTTGTCTTTCGGGAAGAAACGCACTAACCAGCATTTCAATGTATCTCATTCCTGATTTGGCGGCTTCTTCACAAAACCACATTAAGGTTTTTCTTAAATTTTTCCCTGAGAACCTGTAGCCCAGTATAACTCCGTTACCGTCTAAGGGATTAAAGTTTACAAAAAAATCAGCCGAATTGTCCTTTGCCGAATAAAGCATATTAGGGTCGGTAAAGGGAAAAAATACTCTTTGCATCATATCTTTGTTTTGATATTCATAAAATTTATCGGTTACGGCTTTTATATCGCTGCAAACATCAAAACATATAGGTCGGCCCATTTTTCGAGGGTCTTTTGATTCAAGCTCAATAATTTCGGGATCTTCAAGATTTAAATCAGTTTGCACAATTTTGTAAAAATCAAGCATTTGAGGAATCAATTTAGGTGTTTTTCTTCGGAATTCAAGACATTTTGGGCCAAAATAGACCTCTAACCCGTGTGTTTCGAACGATTCCACTTTTCTGACGTTAGGGAAAATACCGGTCGATTTAAAATTTAAATGTTCAAGCACCATTTGCGGTGCAAAGCTGACGGTTCTGGTTGTGGCATAAATAGCATCGCAGGTTCTTGTTTTTTCGGTGAGTTTTTCAAGGCTGTCCTTTACCATCACCCGCATCACATCTTGCCCTCGAAATTCACTGAGCACAACAGCAGCGTAAGACTTGCCAAGTTTATTGACCGGGTCTATCGCAAAAATAACGGAGCCAATAAGCCTGTCACCTATTTTTGCCACAGTCCAAAAGTAGCCGGGATCTTCAACTTTAGCCGCAACAACTTCAGGGTCAGCTACTTCCGGTAGGGTATATTTTCCTTTATAGACTTCGATATAAAGGTTAATTATCGCATCAACATCTTCAATTGAAGCAGTAGAGAAACGCACAATTCTATTGTCTTTAAGAATCAGTTGCAAATATTATTTACCTTAACTGAAATATTCCGCACACATTACCTGAATATAACAAACACCGTCATAAATATCAATAGACAAAAACGCCGCCTTAGTTTAATTAAGGCGGCATTTAAGTTAATCAGATCTAATCAGTGAATCTTTACGCTTATCATTCGGGGCTGCGTTTCTTTTGCAAAGGGCAAGAACACCTTCAACACGCCATTATTAAGCTCGGCATTGATGTTTTCCTGATCGACCGATTCTGCCAATTCAAATTGTCTGAAATAATTTGAGGGCTCATATTCTCTCATCAAAAAACCGGTATCAAGATCAGGAGTAATGTGCCCCTCGATTGTCAATATGTTTTTATCTACTGACAACTTCAAACCCTCTTTATCTACCCCCGGCAAGTCCGCAACAAGCTTCAACCCGTTTTCTTCTTCATAAATATCTGTTAATGGGGTTATAAATGAATCCGGTTCTCTTGTAACCTCGCGTTTAACCATCTGAGTTTCGTTATTTTTTGTATTAGGTATAGTTTTTTCAGCCATGACTTTTATCTCCTTTTCGTTTTTATTCAGGTCTCGCCTCAGTTAACTTTAATTGAAATTTGCTTCGGTTTCGCTTCTTCTGCCTTAGGCATTGTAATTTTCAAAATGCCGTTAACATATTCGGCTTCGACCTTTTCCGGTTCGATTGGCACAGGAAGCTCTATCGTTCTCACAAATTTACCCGCAGAGCGTTCGCTTCTGTGGATCTTTTCTTCGGGAATATCCAATTTGATTTTTTCACCGCTGATTGTGAGCTTGTCACGCAGGGCAGAAACTTTCAGATTTTCAACATCAATACCGGGCGCAAGCGCTTCAACAGTAATTTTTTCATCATCGGCAGACACATTCATCATGGGAAAATGCCTTCTGGATATTCCCGGCAAAAACGCATTTCTCGGATAGTTTTCCCAGGCATTCAACCGCGCGAGTTCACCAATTTGACTTTGCAATTGTTCCATTTCTTTGAAAAAGTTCCATATAGACATATCTATTCCTCCTTTGACCACCCTTTCGAGGGCGTATTCAAATTAAATTTCATTCACGCAAATATATATTGCAAACACCGTGCCAACTTTTAAAACTCGCTTCCAATGCGGATTTAAGATTATTTAATGGAATGGCGCAACGCAGTCTGCAACGATGCGCTACGTTGCAACAAGACGTCTGTCGGTGGTATAATCCCGTAAATGAAAAAATACGACACAATTGTAATAGGTGCGGGTCCCTCAGGCATTATGGCAGCGATCACCGCAACAAAGAACAACAAAAAATGTTTACTGATTGAACGCAACAGTTACGTCGGCGCAAAAATTTTAGCCAGCGGCGGCGGACGATGCAACTTAAGCAACACATTACCGACCGAAGCTTTCGTAAGTATGTTTAGCCGCGAAGGCAAGTTCATGTTAAGCAGCTTAAAAACATTCGGAAGCAAAGAATTAACGGAATTTCTGGCCTCTGTCGGCGTTAAATGCCACGCTCCCGACGGGTTCAGGATTTTTCCCACAACCCACGATTCTAAAACCGTTGTAAACGCTTTAACCCAAGAGTTACAGCGTTTGAACACCGACATTCTTATGTCTCATCGGGTTACTGAAATAAACAACCGTAACGGCAGCTGGGAAATAGATAACGCTTATTTTTGCAACAAACTGATTATTGCCACCGGCGGTCTTGGTTTTATGCACTTGGGGACCGAAGGCGACGGCTACAAATTCGCGACCGCAACCGGGCACAAAATTACGAAGCTTTTTCCGGCAATGCTGCCGATTGAGACAAAAGAAACCTGGGTTAAAAACTGCCGCGCGGACACTATCGGCAAAGCGGTCGTTCAGATTAACCTGCCAAAACACTGCAATAAAAAGGCTGTCGGAGATTTAATTTTCACATCGACAGGCATCAGGGGGCCTGTCGTATTAGATTTTGCGCGAGAAATAACGCCTTTAATCGATGAATACGGCGAGGTTCCTTTGCTGATCAATTTGGTTGGCGGGCTGAACGAAGAACAAATAAGAGCTAAAATTAAAAGTTTGCCGCAAAACAAAATTTCCCTGCCGCTGCCCGAGATGTTAAACACATTGGTGCCGGAACCGCTTTGCGTAGAATTATGCAAATTAGTCGGGATCGATTTTTCTTGCACTATCAGTAAAGTTGAAAAGATAAAAAGAGACAAACTGATAAAATTACTCGCAAAGACCCCTCTTACCGCAATAAGCTGCGGAGGGTTCAAAGAAGCCATGGTTACGAGGGGCGGAGTGAGTCTTAAAGACATCAATTGCCAAACCTTAGAAAGCAAAATAAGTAAAAATTTATATTTTTGCGGCGAGGTATTAGACCTAGACGGGCCGTGCGGGGGATATAACCTTCAATGGGCATTCACGAGCGGATTTATAGCAGGATCAAATTAATTTTTTTAGGGTATTGTACTTAAAAAAAACCTGTGGTAGGATTGCCCTATCAAAATTCGAGGTTAGAGATTTTGCTTATATCTACGCTTGTTGACGACTTTTTAACCGTCATAGAAAAAGAAAAAAGAATGTCTGAGCACACCGTTCGCGCTTACAGGAATGATTTAACCGTATTTTGCGACTGGTTGGCAGAAAATGGCATTTTTGATGCTATTGAGCTCGACAGCTTGAGTCACGCAAAAATCAGATCATACTGGGCAAAGCGCCGCACCGAAGGGCTTTGCGCATTAAGTATGAGGCGCGGGCAGTCGGCTTTACGCGGTTTCTTTAAATACGCGATGCGCAGAAAAGAAATAACCAAAAATGCAGCTGAGACTATGGAATCGCCGAAAACACGCAGAGGCCTGCCAAAAGCGCTAAGCGAAAACATCACGGAGACCTTTTTAAACGCACCGGACAAGTCGACTTTAATGGGGCTAAGAGACAGAGCAATACTTGAAACAATTTATGGCAGCGGATTGCGCGTGTCGGAAGCATCAAATTTAACCTATGACAACGTTGATTTTTCAAATCAAATTGCGCGAATTACCGGAAAAGGAAACAAAACCAGATTAGCACCCATGACCCCGTCGTCTTGCGAGGCTATAAGATCATATTTAGAGGCAAGAAACAATAAATTGCCTGAACTTAAAGATGTAAAACACATTTTTTTAAATAAAGCAGGAACCCAATTAAGCACGAGAAGCATCGGAAGAATGATAAACAAATACACGTTGCAAAGCGCTTTAATGCTTCATGTAACGCCGCATCAGTTCAGACACAGCTTTGCGACGCATCTGCTGAATAACGGAGCGGACATAAGAGCGGTTCAAGAAATGCTTGGACACGCGAATCTTTCAACTACACAAATATACACGCAAATCAGCAAAGAAAAGCTGATGCAAACGTATCAGCTTTGCCACCCGCGGTCGGGGCATAAAGATTTATGATAAAAAGACTAAATAAATGTTGCCAATGTTCCGATTGATATTGAAGAAACTAAAAAACGGGGGCAAAAAAATGTTTGAACGAGTAACCAACACAACAACTTTACAGCTTTTACAAAAGGGCTTGGATGTGTCTTCAAAGAGACAGTCTGTTATATCGAACAACATTGCAAACGTAAATACTCCCGGCTACAAGAGACAATTTGTTACTTTTGAAGAAGAAATGGCAAAAGTCATCGACGGAGTTTCAGACTTGCGCGGACTTCGCAGCGACGTTAGGCATTTCCCTATAAATGATATTTCGCACAAGGCTTGTGAGCCTGTAACAGTCACTGACAAAGGGCGCATCATGCGCAATGACAAGAATAATGTAGACATAGACATGGAAATGGGAGATCTGGCAAAAAACACTATGAGTTACCAAATATTTGCCAACAGAATTTCAGGAATGTTCGCACAGCTAAACGATGTAATTGTCAGAGGAGGTAAAGCATAATGGGTATATTTAATTCGATTAATATCTCTGCTACAGGTTTGAGCGCTGAGCGCCTCAGAATGGACGTTATCTCTAATAACATAGCGAATGTGAATACAACCAGAACAGAAGACGGCGGGCCTTTCAGAAGGCAGATGGTTATTTTTCAGTCGATCGAAGACCCAAAAAAATTGCCGATGGGCAAACAACCCCAGGAACCTTCTTCGGGGCGCGGCGTGCGCGTTAAATCCATAATGGAAGATATGAGTCCGTTTAAGATGGAATATGACCCCGAAAACCCTGATGCGGACGCAGATGGATATGTGAGAAAGCCAAATGTAACCATAGTGCACGAAATGGTTGATATGATAACCTGCACCAGAGCGTATGAAGCAAACGTTACTTGTATAAATTCAGCCAAAGATATAACTTCTGCGGCACTCAGCATAAGCAAAAATTAATATAATATAAATAAATAGGGAAAATTAGGGTATTAGGAGTAAACAAATGAGAATTAATGAAGGTTTCTTACATGGCGCGGACTGCAAGCCGCAAAAATCGCAGGTCAACTCAAAAGAGCAATGGAATTCATTTTTAGACACACTACAAACGGCTATTGAAGAGGTTGACAATCTTGGCAAGGCATCAGAAAAAATGACGCAGGATGCGGTTTTGGGTCGGGTAGAAAACCTTCACGATGTAATGATTGCAGCGGAAAAAGCAAAAACTGCCATGAATTTAACGTTAGAAGTGCGTGGTAAAGCCCTTGAAGCGTATAAAGAAATTATGCGCCTTAATTTTTAAAAATTAGGTCTTTACATAAAACATAATACGTACTATAAATAAGTCGTGCACTAAAAAAAACAAATAATGTGCATGTCAACTAACGGGAGCAATAGGTATGGCGGACTTTTTACGGCAACTATGGGAGCCTATCTCGAAATTATCTCGGGGCAAACAGATCGGTTTAGGCAGTATCATTCTTTTGGTATTTATCGGGGTTTCAACAGCCTCTATGTGGAGCACCCAAAAGACTTATATTCCACTATTTGAAGAAAAGCTTAAACTTGAGGATGCAAGCAAAATCATTACTCAATTAAAAGCGAGCGGCATCTCACATAAATTAGGCGACAGCCCTGTTGATATTTTAGTTCCGATTGAAGACAAAGCTTTGGTATTATTGAATTTAGCCGAGAACAAAAACTTACCTCTTGCCAAACCGGGTTGGACACAACTGATAGACAGCAGAACACTTTTTTCGGGAACAACAGACAAAGAATTCGACTTAAACTACATACGCGGTCTTCAAGCATCATTAGAAGAAGCTCTAAAGAGAATGGGGCCCATTAAAGATGCAACCGTAAATATTGTTAAACCCAAAAAAGAGTTATTTAAAGACGAGCAAGCTGAGCCTACAGCAAGCATTTTGTTAGAGCTGGATCCTTTAAAAACGATCACTCCCGAAAACATTCGCGCAATCAGAGACTGGGTTTGCTCAGCGGTTGAAGGCTTAGAGCCCGAAAACGTAAGAATAGCGGATTTTGAAGCTCATGATTTAACGCGCCTCATCGAAGAAGAAGACGCCATGACCTTAGACAAAGCGCAAACCACACAGATGCGCGTTACCCGTGACAGAGAGAAACACTTGGGCAGCAAGCTTACAAAAATGCTCAGTAAAATGTTTGGCGGGCAAGATAAAGTAATAGTAAGCATCAGCTTGGACATGGATTTTGACCAAAAAGAAGCTGTCAGTGACGTAGTTATACCATTAGAGGGAACTACAAAGGGTATTTTGATATCTCAAAAAACCGAACAGGAAGAATATAAAGGCACTGACACAATTAAAGATGGTGAGCCCGGCTTAAACTCGAACCTTCAGCCCGGCGCTCCGTCATACCCCGGCAATGAAGGGGCAGGCAACAACGAATATAAGCGAAGCGGCAATATAGAGAATTACGAAATAACGAAATCTAAAGAGAAGTTTATAAAAGAACAGGGCTCAATAAGAAGACTGACTGCTTCTGTTGTAATAAACGACGACCCTGACAAGCTAAAAACTATTGAAGACCAAATAACCAGTGTTGCCCAAAACGCAATTGGCTATAACAAAGACAGGGGCGACAAACTTACTTTAATGGTAATGAAATTCAAAAACGAAAGCGCGCTGGCAGCAGTCTCTGCGGCAAAAAACAAGAGAGAGCAGGAGAAAAAGATGTTCATGATCGTTGTTGGTTTATTCATGGCGATCCCGACTTTTATAGGCATAATATATATATTTGTAAGAACCTCAAGAGTCAGGGCTATTGCACGTGAAGAAGCACGTCTCAAAGAAGTGGCCCTCGAGGCAGAAAAACACAGAAAAATTAGAGAAGACGAAATTAAGCGCCAAATGCAAGCCCAATGGAAAGAATGGGAACTCAGATACGAAGACATCAAGAATTTCTTTCCTGAAATCACTGACTTTAACGAAAAGAAAAATAGGGTTCAAAATCTTCGTCTCGAAGCTTATAAGTTTGCAAAAGAAAATGATTCTTACCCCTTTGACTTCGAAGAAATGCGTCCTGAGGAGCAATTCACATACAGAAAAGCTTTCGACAGCAAAAATGACGGCACAATTGACAAGCATATTGAGCGTCTCGAAGCTCTCATTCAAGAACGAAATAAAGCTCGCGAAGAGGAGCTTAAAGATCTTAACAGAGAAGCTAACGCTCGCGAACAGCTTGAAGCACGAATCCGAGACCTTGTTGTTACTAAGCAGGAAGATGCTGTTCAAGTCATGCGCCTATGGCTTGGCAAAAGCTAATTAAGGAGAAATGTGAATGCCTCCGGAACCATTAATAAATTTACCTGAAGGTGAAATAGGTAACCTTCAAATATCAGGCAAAACAAAAGCAGCAATTTTGCTTGTATTTCTGGGACCAGAAACCAGCGGCGGAATCTTAAATTCTCTGACAGACGCTGAAATAGAAGTTTTGACTATAGAAATAGCCAAACAAAGAAAAATTTCCAGCGATGAAAAACTTCAGGTTTTGCTTGAATTCGAGCAAATGATGATGGCCCGAAAGTTTTATTCCGAGGGTGGTCTTGATTACGCAAAGTCTCTGTTGGAACAAACAATAGGACCCGGCAAAACTCTCGAAATACTCAACAAAATGGGGACGACCTTGCAGGTTCAGCCATTTGAAGCAGCCAGGACAGCAGATCCGACGCAGCTTGCATCCTTAATACAAAACGAGCATCCACAACTGATCGCAATGATACTCGCTTATTTACAGGCTGACAAATCGGCAATTATTCTTCAGTCTATGGCTCAAGAAAGCCAGGTTGAAATAGCGAAAAGATTGGCTTTAATGGACAGAACCAGCCCGGAAGTAAGCCGGGAAGTTGAAAACTATCTTGAAGAATGCTTGTCTTCGATTATTGGACAAGATTTCACTCAAATTGGCGGTATAGATTCTCTTATCGGCATATTAAATACGGTTGAGCGCTCAACTGAAAAGAACATCATTGAAACCATGGAAGTTCAAGAGCCTGCTCTTGCCGAAGAAATCAAAAAACGCCTGTTTGTATTCGAAGATGTTGTTCTTATTGATGATCGCGGCATACAAGCACTATTTAAAGAAATCGATCAGAAAGATCTTTCTATTGCTCTTAAGGGTGTAACAGACGAAGTTAAAGACAAATTCTATCGAAACATGTCAAAACGCGCCGCAGAAATGTTAAAAGAAGAAATGACTTTTATGGGTCCGGTGAGAATGCGCGATGTAGATCAGGCTCAGCAGCGTATTGTTGCCATAGTTAAGAAACTTGAAGCAAATGGAGACCTTGTTATAGCAAGACCCGGCGAGGAGGAATTAGTTGGCTAATTTTAATCATCAGGTACCAAATAAAAATCTTACGGGATTAGAAATACTCGCGAATATCATGCAGCATTGCACACCTCAAACGAATCGCAATATCATGAGCGGACTTCAAGCTTCTATGCCTGATATCGTTAGCAAATTGCGCCAAAAAATAATAACTTTTGAAGATCTGGCTTACGCTGATTCAAGAGGAATTCAGAAGCTTATTAAGATGGTTAACATGAGAGACTTGGCAATAGCTGTAGTAGGCTGCTCCGAGGCTCTGGTCAAAAATATAGCTCAAAATTTATCTCAAAATCGCATGGCAGATTTCAAATCAGAAATTACCCTTGTAGGTCAGGTATCTCAAAATAACGTTTACGAAGCCAGAGACCGGATAATGAGCATAGTTCTTGAACTTATTGAAAGCAGAGATTTATTTATCAATCGTCCCGGAAGCGACTAAAAAGGCTAAGGTAAAATAATGGGAAGAATTCTTAAAGCACACCAAATCAGAATAGACACCGAACACCCGGTTTTTATATCTAACAATAAAACAACTGAGGCTCCCGCAGAAAAAAGAATTGTCACAGAATATGATGACGGGTTTGCTGATGAGGTGTTCAAAGCTCTGTCGCCTGAACGATTAGCCGGCTCAGGTGAAAAAATGGTCTCAAAAAACAAACCCAAAAACAATGAGGATGCAGAAACAGCAGCCCCCCCAAAAAAGCCTGACTCTGCACTTTCCGCAGACGCAAAAAAAACAAGATCCTTTGCTGCGCTTGAAGCAATAAGAGTTAAAGAACTCGAAATTGAGGCACTTAAACAGGAACTTCAAAACTGGGAATCAGAATTACAAGCAAAAGAAAAAGAACTTTCGGCAAAGGAAAAAGAAATAAGCGAAACACTTATAAAACGACGCCAAGAAATTGAAGCCGAAGCGTCGAACACTCTTAAACTGGCAAAAGAGGCGGCTTCCTCAATTACACAATCTGCGCAAGCAGAGGCAGAGGCGATAAGAAAAACCGCACGTGCCGAAGAAACGGCAATAAGAGAAAAAGCTTATAATGAAGGTCATAAAGAAGGTTACGCGGTCGGCGAGTCAAAAGGCATATCAGCCGGCGAACAATCCGCAGTCCAAGAAATTAACTTTGACTGGCAAAATCTGATGAAAGAATCGGAAATGCTCGTGAAAGAGCTTCAAACAAGCAGAATGGGCATATTAAAATCATCAGAAGAGGAAATGTTAAAGCTTGTTGTCGCTTTCGCCAAAACAGTTATAAAAACAGAGCCTTTGATACAGCCGGAAATAGTGTTAAAAAACTTAGACGCGGCGATTAACAAAATTTCCGAAACAGATAAAATCATTCTCAGAGTCAACCTGCGAGACAAAAATATGTGTGAAGACCACAAGAACAAATTCTTGTCTAAGTTGGCTTCGATATCCGAGCTTTCAATAGTTGAAGATAACAGCCTCTCTCCCGGCGGCATTAAAATTGAAACCGAAGCAGGCACAATAGATGCAACCGTCGACTCGCAAGCGAAGGAACTTGAAAAAGCATTGCTTGAAAAATATAACCGCAACAACCAAAGCTGATAAATGAACGAAAATAATTTTTTTAACAAATATTTCCGGACCTTAGAAAATACGGAGACAATAAAAGCCAACGGGCGTGTCACGCAAGTTGTAGGTTTGCTGATTGAAGCGACCGGTCCTCAAAACCCTGTCGGCGATGTTTGCAATATTATGACAGCCGGCGGGCCGCTCCCATGCGAAATTGTCGGCTTCAGACGCAACAGCGTTTTACTCATGCCATTGCTTCACACCGAAGGCATACGACAAGGCTGTGCCGTAGTTCCCACAGGAACACCTCTGACGGCACCTGCCGGGGACGCGCTTCTCGGGCGTCTCATAGACGGTCTTGGAAACCCTATAGACGACAAAGGCGATTTGCCCGACAATTTAAAGCGCGTGCCGATTAATAACACCCCGCCGAACCCGATGACCAGAAAAAGAATTTTATCCCCAATCGAAACCGGAATAAAAGTTATAGACGGGCTTCTTACAATAGGCGCCGGTCAAAGAATGGGAATTTTTGCAGGCTCGGGCGTAGGCAAGAGCACCCTGATGGGCATGATATGCAGATCATCAAAAGCAGACATAAATGTTATTTCTCTTGTCGGAGAACGCGGACGCGAAGTTAAGGATTTTTTGGAAAAAGATCTTGGCCCGGAAGGCTTGAAACGTTCTGTTATAGTTGTGGCCACCTCTGATCAACCGGCCTTAGTAAGAGTTAAAGCCGCCTTCACCGCGACAGCTATTGCAGAACATTTCCGAGACCAAGACAAGAATGTAATGCTGATGATGGACTCAGTAACAAGGTTTGCAATGGCACAAAGAGAAATTGGACTTGCCGTGGGCGAACCACCTACAACAAGAGGTTTCCCGCCATCTGTTTTCGCCATGCTGCCAAAGCTTCTTGAGCGAGCGGGTACGGCCAGGAGAGGTTCAATAACAGGAATTTATACTGTCTTGGTAGATGGGGGAGATATGGATGAGCCTATCACCGACGCTGTTCGCGGCATACTTGACGGCCATCTTCTGCTAAGCAGACAGCTTGCCACCCAAAACATTTTTCCTGCAGTCGATATTTTGGGAAGCATATCCCGACTTATGCCTGAGATTGCCGAAAAAGAGCACTTTAATGCGGCGGGAAAACTCAGAAACATTTATTCAACATACAACAAAAACGCGGATGCGATAAGTTTGGGAGCCTACAAAGCCGGCTCTGACCCAAAAATTGACGAAGCCATAAAAAAACAACCTCTGATTGAGAACTTTATAAAACAGCCCATAATCGAAGGAATTCCCTTTGATCACAGTATAGCAGAAATAAAAAAAATAGTAGGTTAGCTTATTAAATGGTATTCAAATTCAGATTTCAACAATTACTGGACATATCTTTATTTGAAGAAGATGAAATCAAAAATAGACTTACGGCAAAAAATGCGCAAATAGCTGAGATCACAGCAAAGATTAACAAATATGAAGAGGATTACGAGCGCAATATTGCCGAGAGAGCAGAAGAAATGAGTAAAGGTCATTTTGAAAAGTTTCAAATGTATGAGCCTTACCTAAATGTTATTTTAAAATCTAAATTATTTTTTGAAAACGAGCTTGAAGTTCAAGAGCGACAAAAACAAAAAATAATGACGGAACTATTAGAAAAACAGAAAACCAGAAAAACATATGAGATATTAAGAGAAAGAGATTTTGAAAACTTTAGGAAAGAAATGTTTAAGCGAGAGCAGAAGGTTTTAGATGAATTCGGGAAAAAATCGATTTTAACCTTAGATGACGAATAATAGTTAAACAAGCTAAATAACACAATAAGGAATAAATAATGGCGGAAAAAGGGATAAAAGAAAATCAGACCTTAAATAATGAAGAAAAACAGACACAAAACTTTGCCGAAGAAATTTTAGCAAAAGACAAACCTAAGGAAAAAAGACCGCCTTCGGCTGTTTTTGCACTCTTGAGCAATATCATGTTCGCTCTGTTATTGGGTATGCTCGCCATAACTTCAATATTAACATTATTCGTTATTGATTTTTTAGATATCTACACCTTTCGATACAAAATACCTGAACACTTGAGAAAATCATGGCCTCTTTCTTCTTATTATGACTTTGTTCAAAGACATCAGTTGCCCGAAGAGCAGAAATATCATGAAATGATGCTTGAAATGCAATCCAAACTTAACAAAGCTTTGGTTCAAACAAACAAAGATCTTTCCGAAAGAGCACAGCAACTTGAAACTTCGTATAAAGCACTCGTAAAAACCCAAAAAGAAATACATTCTGCCGAAATGGAGAAACTGCGAAAAAACCAAGAAAAATACGAAACAGAAAAGAAAAAGCTCGAAGAGGAAAAAGCTGCTTTTTCTATAAAACAACAAAAAAATGAAGAGTTGGCAAAGCGTTTAGCATCTGAAACAGCAAACGTTGAATCAAGCCTAATAAGATTTATGGAAAATCAAAACAGATTAGACCAAATTTGCAGCATTGCAGCGCAAATGGATCCAAAATCATTGGCAAAAATATTTGACGAACTTCCCGATGATAAGTTGATATATGACATAATGGGTGGGTTGGAGCCTTCGCAATCAGGTAAAATATTGGGTGCAATGGATTCGGAAAAGGCCAGCAAAGTCATGAGAATAGGGAATCTTCCAATTGCTTTACCGGACCCAACAAGCCGACCTTCTTTTGTGCCGCCCGGCCTTCAATCATTGCTTGATGAAACGAGGCTAAACAGCCAATAAAATCAAGAATATAAATCTCACCTTGAATAGGCCATGATGATTTTCTTTCTTAGTTCTTCAAGCTTTAGCATTCTGTTATTTGCAGGTCTTTTTATCGCCTCGCCTGAAGGTATTTTTGCAGTTTCAAAATTTATCTTAAAAAAATTGCCGACATTGTCGGCTTCTTTTATTTCATTTTTATTTATTTTACTCTCAGAAGTTTTTTCATTATTGTTAACTTCAGGAAGCTTTTGATTTTCAAAAAACTCCCAGTCGTGAAACAAAATCGTCAAGGCTGCACCTTTATTTGCATCTAATTCTTCAATTTCGGAAAACTCAGCAAAAAGTTCATCATTTGATTCAACAATTTTAGCAATATCTTCTTCTATTACAGCATCTGTTAAAGATACAAACTTTTGTGCGGTTTGCGAATGAAAAGTCTGCAACCTCTGCTGCAAATTTCTCAATCTTACATTAAGATCGAGATCATTGTCAGTGTTTGCCGAAGCCGTAGAAAGTATAAAGTTAAAAATACAAAACAAAAAGAACCCAGCGTATAATTTTCTCATTTTTGCCTCCGATATCAAACAAATTATCGGCAAACAACCACAAATTATTAAATAGTAAATGCAGATTAAAAAGAGCAACGGCATAGCAACAAGCCGTAAATGTTGCAGTAAAAAAAATAATCTGATATCATCTGCGGGTATGAATATAAGTAAAATAATCAAATCTTATTTAGAATCGCTCGGTATCATTCTGACAGACATTCAATTCGCTCAGATTGACAGACTTGGCGTAGCAATGCTTGAAGACCCTCTTTACAAAAGCGTTTCAAAAATATCAGATCCAAACGAAATAGCTATCAAGCATTTTTTGGATTGCCTGATTCCATTCTCTTTGGGCATTCCTTTTGAAAAATCTAAAACAATAATAGATCTGGGCACCGGTGGAGGCTTTCCATGCTTACCTTTTGCCATAATGTTGCCAAACACAAATCTTATTGCTGTTGACTCCAGAAAAAAATCTGTTGAATTTGTAATAAGAATGAGCAAATTAGTCGGTTTAAACAATGTAACGGGGGTGCATTCTCGAATTGAAGATTTAGCCCACGACAGCAAATTTCGCGAAAACAGCGATTATGTAATATGTCGAGCGCTATCGTCGGTAAGAACTCTTGCAGAATACACTTTACCTTTAACCAAAAACGAAGGTTATTCTTTTTACTTAAAGGGCCCGAAATTAGACGAGGAACTTTCGGAAGCATCAAACGCTTTCTCTGTTTTTGGCGTAAAGTCCGAAAATCTGAGCTGTTTCCGAGTTTCTCCACCACTGGTACCTTTTGAACGAAACTTTCTATTAATAAAAAAAGAATCGACCATACCGGCGAAATACCCGCGAAAAAGCGGTTTACCGAGCGAAAAACCTTTATAAAGGATTATACAATGAGCGCAGGCATTTATTTAAGTATCGTTTTCTTCGGATTCATATTAGCCTATATAAATATCGGCTTACAAAAAAAGTTTGCCTTGCGCAAGCTTGCGCAAGGTAATCCTCATAAAATTGCTATTGAAGTTTTCGATTTGAGTTCCCTAATAAATAATTCTCTCTTTTTATGTTCTTTGATTTATATATTAATAAACCATCTATTTTTGTTTAAAGGCATCTTTCTAATGTTGATTTGGGGAATCACGACAACTTTTTTTACTATCCTTACTGTCCCCGTATTCAATATTTCCGTTTTTAGACACACACGCTCAATACCGCATCTCGAGGATTATTCAAACAAGTTTAAAAGCACTTGTTCGGAATATATGAAGCTAAGAACATTATTAGAACAAACAAATAAAAAGTCTTACACCGAAATGGCAAAGAACCTCTGGAAAGAACTGACCGAATTAAACAAACGTCGGCACAACGCCATTAAGCGTATTAAGGAATTAAAAGTGTTAGAAGCAGATGTTTTCAAGCTTTTAAACGCGTATAACGCAGACAGCAAGACTGAAAAGCGCGATCGTTCAAATGAACGTCTCAATAAGATACATAAAGAAGTATTAAAAATTGAAGATTTTATACAAGCTGTAGAAAGTCAAATTATAAGTGCAGAAAATCTTTTTATGGACATCCGTACAAACATTTCTGTGGGCGAGCCCGAAAAAATTACCACAGACATTTCTTCTCTCACGGGTAAAATTAAGTCATTAGAATACACTGTTGATGCTATTGAGGATGCAGAATTTACTGATGACTGAAGACAATCTTTAGCAAACTCATAAATATTGACTTAATGCAATTTTACTGATATAATCTTCAAACTTATTCCATTCTCGGAGGAAAATAAAATGGGTGCATGTCCAAAAAACAGAGTCTCTAAACTCAGAGGCCGCAAAAGAAGAACACATTACAAAGCCACACCGGTAACCTTGGCAAAATGTCCTCAATGCTTTGAAACTAAGAGAGCACACAGAGTGTGCCCCGCCTGCGGTTATTATGGCAAAAAGATCAAAGTTCTTGATGTAGACAAAGAATAATTGCGGAAAATATAGCGAATGAAAATCGCCATTGATGTCATGGGCGGCGACTACGCCCCTAAAGAATTAGTAACGGGTGCGCGCTCTTACATTGAATTAGGGGGGGAAGCTTCTCTGATTTTAGTAGGAAACGAGTCTGCCATACGTGAAACTCTCCAGGAACTACCCTCAAACTGTGAAATTTATCACACAGATGAGGTTGTAGATATGGGGGAATCGCCGTTAAGTGCTCTGCGCAAAAAGAAAAATGCGTCGGTTGCTGTGGCAGCTCGTCTTGTGCGCGAAGGTAAAGCAGATGCATTTTTATCTGCAGGCAGCACCGGAGCCCAAATGGCAGCTTCTCTGTTAGAAATGGGAAGGATACCGGGAATTGAACGCCCCGCAATATCTGTTATGTTGCCGAGTGGCGGAGAGACCGGTGTTTTACTGCTTGATGTCGGCGCCAATGTTGATGTCAGAGCTTCTCATTTGGTTCAGTTTGCTGTCATGGGTTCAGCTTATTTTGAGAAAATTTGTGGAGTTAAAAATCCCAAAGTTGGACTTTTAAGTGTGGGCGAAGAAGAAGGCAAAGGTAATGAACTTACTAAAGCCGCTTTTCCCTTGTTAAAATCTGAAAGCCGCATAAATTTTATAGGTAACATCGAAGCTGACAATCTTTATTACGGCAAGGCGCACGTTGTAGTTTGTGACGGATTTGCCGGCAACGTTTTATTAAAAGCAAGCGAAAGCGTTTCAGAACTGATTCAGGGAACTTTGTTTAAAGCTGCAATGTCAGCAGAAATAGCCCCCGAAAAGCTTCAAGCTATAAAAAAAGGTTTGAAAAAATATAGCCCCGACTCTCCGGAATACAGTGGAGCCCCCCTGTTGGGCTTAAATGGAGTCTCAATTGTTTGTCATGGAAAATCGAAGGCGCACGTAATATCAAATGCAATAACTTTGGCAGAGAATTGCGCAAAAACTGACTTTATCAATTTAATCAAACAAAACATGAGTGAGGCGATAGAATAATTGCCGCACTTTTTTTATATGGTGTGAGTCTTTCGAATTGAGTGAAGAAAGGTGTTGAAAATGATCGAAACCAAAATTACCAAGCTTCTTGGTATAAGATATCCTGTTTTTCAGGGCGGAATGGCGTGGGTAAGCTCTCCTTGTTTGGTGGCTGCTGTTAGTAATGCCGGTGGATTAGGTATTCTCGGTAGCGGTTCTATGCCGGGCGAGGTAGCACGCGAAAAAATCAAAGCCATAAAAAGCCTGACAGACAAGCCTTTTGGCGTCAACATAATGCTGATGATGGAAACTGCCACTGAAGTTATTGACGTATGCATAGAAGAAAAAGTTCCTGTTATTACAACAGGAGCCGGAAACCCCGGTCCTTACGTTAAGCGCTTCAAAGATGCCGGAATCAAGGTAATTCCTGTTGTTTCATCAGTCGCTTTGGCAAAGAGGCTCGAACGTCTTGGCGTAGATGCTCTAATAGCAGAAGGTCATGAATCAGGCGGTCATATCGGCGAGCTCACAACCATGGTTTTGGTTCCTCAAATTGTTGATGCCGTTTCTGTTCCCGTAGTCGCAGCAGGCGGTATTGGCGACGGGCGCGGTATTGTGGCAGCTTTTGCCTTAGGCGCCGAAGCAGTCCAGTTGGGAACAAGATTTATTTTAGCTAAAGAGTGCGAAGCACACCAGAACTACAAAGAAGCGGTTATACGCGCAAAAGACAGAGATACCGTTGAAACAGGCATCACTCTTGGCCACCCGGTGAGAGTTATCAAAAATAAACTCACAAAAGAATATCTTGAAAAAGAATTTAAAGGCGCAACCCCCGAAGAACTTGAAGAACTTGGCAGAGGCCGTTTAAGAATGGCTGTTGTAAACGGTGATTCAGAAACAGGCTCTGTTATGGCAGGTCAAATCAGCGGTATGTTATGCAAAGAAGAGACAGCCGATGAAATAATGCAGCATCTGGCAAAAACATATAAAGAAACCTTTTCACGCCTAGAAAAATACAAACCGTAAGTTGGAGACGTTCATGAAAGCTTTGCTTTTTCCCGGACAAGGCTCGCAAAAAACCGGAATGGGTCTTGCGATGGCAGAATCATTTTCATGGGCATCAGAAATGATGCACAAGGCAGATGAAATACTTGGCCGAAATATAAGTGACATTTGTTTTAATGGTCCCGATGAAGAATTAAAGAAAACCATTAACACTCAGCCTGCCATATTTGTAGTTTCAGCTGTCTTAACCGAATGGTTGAAAAAAAATGGCCTTGCATTTAGCGCGGTAGCCGGTCACAGCCTTGGAGAATACAACGCATTGTATGCAGCCTCTGTAGCATCATTTGAAGACTTGCTAAGATTGGTTAGTCTACGAGCCCAAGCGATGGAAAAAGCTTGCCCGGCCGGCAGCGGAGCCATGAGCGCCATAATGATGTTACCCAGAGATGTACTAGAGCAAATCTGCTTAGAAGCTTCAAAAATCGGTGTTTGTCAAATTGCAAACTATAACTGCCCGGGACAACTTGTGATTTCAGGCGATGCAAATGCAGTAAAAAAAGCAGGAGAGCTTGCTTTAAGCAAAGGTGCGCGAAAAGTTGTTGCCCTTGACGTATCGGGGCCCTTCCATTCACCGTTGATGAGCGAAGCAAAAGAAAATCTTGCAGCAGCCCTGGAGTCAATTAATTTTAAAGACGCTTCGGTACCTGTCTACACAAATGTCGACGGACTACCGACAACAAATTCTTCAAGCCTTAAGGCAAAGCTTTTGAATCAAATTACGGGTTCTGTTCTTTATGAGGACACCGTTAATAACATGTTGGCAAACGGTATAACTAACTTTATTGAAATAGGTCCGGGCAAAGTATTGACCGGACTCAATAAAAAGATATCTGTTAATGCAAACACGACATATGCTAGCGATCCTGAGTCTCTTGAAATGTTGCTTAAGTCTCAGAGTCTCTGAGACCCCTTATAAATTATAATGCTTGACATTAGCAAAGAAAAAATGTAATAACACAAATCTACTGTTTAACAGTTAATTAGTTTGTGCGAGGTAAATATGGTAAATAATGAAAACTCTAAAGAAGCTCCGGTAGTTATTATTACCGGCTCAGCTCGTGGAATCGGTTTCGAAATTGCAAAAACCTTTGCCGAATCCGGTTATCGTATCGTTCTTTCCGACATAAATCAAGAGGGACTCGAAAAAGCTAAGGCTCAGCTCGACACCCTAGGTGTTACTTCGGTTACCTGTGTTGCAGACGTTTCAAAAGCGGAAGACGCAGACAAGTTGACTAATGCTGCGGTTGAAGCTTTTGGTCGCATAGATACCCTCGTGAACAACGCCGGTGTAACAAGAGACGGTCTACTTTTGCGCATGACAGAAGATGCCTGGGATCTGGTTTTAAAAATCAATTTAAAAGGCACTTTTTTAATGTCTAAATCAGTTGTAAAAGTAATGTTGCGCCAAAAATCCGGTTCAGTCATTAATATAGCTTCTGTCGTAGGTTTAATGGGCAATGCAGGTCAGGCCAATTATTCAGCAAGTAAAGCGGGTGTTATTGGTTTTACCAAAACTTTTGCAAAAGAATTTGGTAAAAAAGGTATTCGTTCAAACGCTGTTGCACCCGGTTTTATCAATTCAGATATGACAGCTGTATTAACCGATAAAGTTAAACAGCAAATGATGGATCAAATTCCAATGGGTGAATTTGGTAATCCAAAAGATGTAGCAAATGCCGTAGTTTTTTTGGCCTCAGAAAAGGCTTCATATATTACTGGTCAAGTACTTACCGTCGATGGCGGTATGGTAATGTAATGCAAAAATAGTTAAGTTCGTAAATTCTCAGGAGGAATTATAAAATGGCAAATTATTTCGAAGACATTAAAAGAATCGTTGTTGACCGACTTCAGGTCGATGAAAAGCAAGTAACAATGGAAGCCGGTTTTATCGATGATTTAGGTGCAGACAGCCTTGATACCGTAGAACTTGTTATGGCTCTTGAAGAAAATTTCAGTATTGAAATTCCCGATGAAGACGCTTCAGGCCTAAAAACCGTTGGCGATGCAGTAAGATACGTAGAAGCCAAAAAAGGCTGATTAAAGTTGACGTTATTTCACCGGTATAATTAACGATACCGGTGAAAATATCGTTTTAGGGAGAAATTCAGGTGAAAATACTGCCACGTCTTAAAATAGGCAAATTACAGCCACGCTTTCCGTTAATTCAAGGCGGCATGGCAATACGCGTTTCTACAGGCGAACTTGCCGGAGCAGTAGCACGCGAAGGCGGAATAGGTCTTATTGCCGGTTCCGGTATGGGTCACGATGAATTACGTGATGAAATTAAAAAAGCCAGAAGTATAGCCAACGGCGGAATTGTTGGCATTAATACAATGGTGGCCGCTTCAGATTTCTTAGGTATTATGCGTGTCGCCGCAGAATCCGGAATTGACGCATTAATCGCCGGCGCAGGTTTTTCAAAAGACATCTTTAGCATAGGCAAAGATTTTAATATACCTGTTGTCCCAATAGTATCAACTGATAAGGCAGCAAGCCTTTCCGAACGTCTCGGAGCACACGCTGTAATAGTAGAAGGAAGTGATGCAGGCGGACACCTGGGAAGCGACAGACCCGGAAAAGTAATTTTTCCTGAAGTTAGAGCGGCAGTAAATATTCCGGTGATTTTAGCAGGCGGCATGATCGAACAGGCCGACATAATTGAAGCATATAAAATGGGTGCAGACGGGGTGCAAGTCGGAACCAGATTTGCAGCAAGTTTTGAAGCTAATGTTGAAAAACCATTTCACGATACTTATTTAAAAGCAAAAAAAGGCGATGTTTTTAGGATTATGAGCCCCGTGGGATTATGGGGAAATGCACTTCCTACAGAGTTCACCGATAAAGTTGCCAGAGACGAAGCAAAACCAACGGCATGCATACGTTGTTTAAAGAAATGCTCACGAAGGTTCTGTATTGTGCAATCTCTGATTGAGGCTCACAACGGTCATCTGGACAAAGGCCTCGTTTTCGCCGGTGAAGCAGTTTATAGAATAAATGAAATTTTATCGGTAAAAGACATAATGCACAATTTCTTTAACGGATTAGAATACATCGACTAAGCAAGGAGACAACCACTAATGAAGCGCGTCTTTGTTACAGGCATGGGAGCCATAAGCCCCAATGCCATTGGACTTGAAAATTTTTCAAATGCTCTTAAAGAAGGCAAAAGCGGTATCAGTAGAATAGACACCTATGACACAACTGATCACACTGTAAAAATTGCAGGATTAGTCAAAGATTTTGATGCCGGCCTTTATATGAATAAAAAAGAAGCCCGAAGACAAGACAGATATGCACAATTTGCAATCAGTGCAGCAAATATGGCCGCAGAAATGGCCGGATTAAAAGAGAAAAATTTTGATCCTTCACGCGCAGGTGTAATTGTCTCAACAGGCATTGGCGGGATTAAAGCTTTTGAAGATGAACATAACACAATTTTAAACTCGGGCCCTTCACGAGTTAGCCCGTTTTTGGTGCCGATGATGATTTGCAATATAGCCTCAGGACTTATTGCAATGGAATACGAAATGATGGGGCCAAATTATTGTATCGTCTCTGCATGTGCATCGAGTTTACATTCTATCGGCGAATCTTATCTTAAAATTTTGCATGACGAGTGTGACATTATGGTTTGTGGTGGTTCTGAAGCACCGTTAATACCCTTAACAGTTGCCGGATTTGCAAAAATGAAAGCTTTGTCAACACGAAATGATGAACCTGCAAGAGCCTCAAGACCTTTTGATGTCGATCATGACGGATTTGTAATGAGCGAAGGCGCCGCGGTTCTTATTTTGGAAAGCGAAGAAAGCGTAAAGAAGCGCGGTTCAAAGGTTCTTGCCGAAGTTAGAGGCTTTGGCGCTTCTGCAGATGCTTACCATCTCACAGCCCCTCACCCCGAGGGACTCGGCGGATATTACGCCATGACAAAGGCTATAAAACAAAACAATTTCCCAATTGAAAGAATTAACTATGTTAATGCACATGGAACAAGCACACTGCTTGGCGACACAGCTGAAATGCGCGGAGTAAGAAAAGTTTTCGGTGACTGCATATCCAATGTTAGCATAAACTCAACAAAGTCAATGATAGGACATTTACTCGGAGCAGCCGGAGCAATGGGCTCAGTAGCAACTATTTTACAAATTATGGGCGGATTTATACACCCAACCGTAAATCTCGAAAATGTTATACCTGAGTTGGCAGATTTAGATCTGGTACCTCTTAAATACAAAAATAAACAAATCGACGGAGCCCTTGTAAATTCATTTGGCTTTGGTGGACAAAACGCGACTGTTCTTTTTGTTAAGCCTGAATAATCAGTATTTTATTTACTTATTGATTTTTATGTAATATAATTTACTGATAGGAGTTGAGATGGAAATACTAAGAGTTGCATCGTCGTCTAATCCAAAATCGGTAGCCGGAGCTATAATAGCAATATTAGAGCAGACCGGGGAGCTTGCGTTACTCGCGGTTGGTGCCGGTGCCGTAAATCAATCGGTAAAGGCCATTGCAATAGCCAGGTCTTACATGATAACAAGAAATATTAGTTTAGCTGCAAAAATTTCTTTTGCCAGAACTTTTATCGATGGGTTTGAAAAAACAGCAATCAAGTTTGTTATCACGCCAACTAAGCAGGAAGAAGTTGAAGAGTAGTATTAAACTGATTTTGTTTGATGTTTTAGCCACTGCAAGAACCTTATTTCTTGCAGTGTGCGTTTTCATATGCTTATTTTCATTGCTGATTGAAGAAGCACATGGCGCTATAAATGCCAGTAGAATATATCAATTACAGCAGCGCCTGATTGAAAATCCAAGAGATGTTGAATCACATCTAAACATTGCCATGGAATACGGTGCGGCAAATGATTTTTTAAAAGCTGTAGAAGCCTATTTTACATTACTCAGAGTAGATCCCAATAATTTTCACGCTTATAACAATTTAGGTGTTCTTTATAAAAAGTCAGGACAATACCGCGACAGCTTGCACTGCTATGAACAAGCCGAAAAAATTGACCCCGAGTCTGCATGGGTGCCATATAATAAAGGGCTCTGTTATGAAGCAATGGGCAGAATGCAAGAAGCCCGTGAAAGCTATGGCAGGGCTCTTTCGCTTGACCCTTCTTTTTCGCAGGCCCTGCAAAGACTTAGAATTCTTTCGGGATCAGAAGAACAAATAGCAAGCTCACAGACCTTCGAAGAAGCACAAATTTTAATCGCTGTTTCCCCTAGACCCGAGCCAACTAAGATTATTGTTAAAACAGAACCGATTAAGCCTCAACCCAAAACCGAAGTTAAAACTGACAAAATTTCGTCTAAATTACAACAGGTCAAAGATAACAGAATTGCTAAAAAACAACACCGCACACAGCGCAAAGGAGCGGCAGCAACCATTTTTAACAAAGCCATGGATGCCTTTGAAAGCAACAATCTCGAAAAAGCAATTGAACTTTACGTCACCGCCATCACGTCTGAACGAGATTTATTGGCTGAACCTGAAAACGGCTTAATTAAAGCGGCGCTTGAGTTTTTAAAAGAACGCCCCAATCGTATGCCTGAAGGTTTATTTTACCGAGGTATTTTAATTTATATTTCAGGGCATATCGAGTTAGCTTCTAAGGATTTTAACAGCTATTTACTTTCAAGCGGCAAAAACAACCTCGAATATGTTGATGAAGCAAAACGACTGTTAGCTGCTTACGAGACCGAAAAAGCTGCATTGGAAGCCGCACGAAAAGCGCAAAAGGAACACGAAGCTTTGATAGCCGCAAAAGAACTGGCTGCGAAATCTTCAATTGAAGACGACAAACCGCGACCTAGCGATATCATCATTCAAAACATGAATGTCGATCAAATTATTGCTGAAGCAGACAGATTAAGCAGAGACAGCAGAATTACCGATGCTTTGGCTGTAATCGAAACCGGTTTAAAGGTTGATCCCTCAAACATAAAATTGCTCATGAAAAGTGCAAACGCTTATACAGACTTACTTCTTGTCAAAGGTGACAATGAAGCGGGTAAAATGGCAATTCTAAGGTTTGAGAAAGTATATGCAAACACACCCGAAAATTCGCGTGAGTGGTCTGTTGCAAAAGACATGATTTTTGAATTGAAAAAACGAGTTAAATAATTAATGGCCGAATTTTCAAAAACGGCTCTCGGCAAACATGGTGAAAAGCTCGCATTAGAACACCTGTTAGGTCTTGGCTACAAGCTTATATGCGCTAATTATCAAATTGTAGACTTTTCAAGCGGAAAAAAAATCGGAGAAATTGATTTGGTAATGTCTGATGTTGATGAAATTGTTTTTATAGAGGTTCGAACTAAAAAAGATGATTTGAACGGTACTCCTCTGGATACAATAACTTTAAGAAAACGAAGACAAATAGAAAAATGCGCGCGTTATTATATCGAAAACAACTCTGTTGAAAATCAGTATTGCAGATTTGACGTTGTAGGTATCACAATGACTGACAACGGATCTTCACCTATTTTGAAACACATAAAAAATGCTTTTATTTGTGGGAACTAGGCTCTAACTACCACCACATTGAAAAGCCGGCTTGAAGCCTATCGTCCCATCCATATGCTCTGTATGTCCTCAAATTTCTGTACCACGCCAACTCAATCTTTATCTTCTCTGTTGCGCCAAACCTTGCGCCTAATATCAAATCCATTGTATCTTTATCATCGCCCCCCTGCACTTCTCCCGAAATTTCCGAGATTAGCGACACATGTTCTGTAGCTTCATAGCTTAGACCAAAATTATAAATAAATCTGTTTTCATCATCATCTTTATTATTTATAATGTATCCCATTTCTATATTTGCTTTTGCTCTGTCGGTTTCGCTGGTGGTCAAACATCCAAAAAGCTTTAACTCTTCGCCTTTTTTTACGCCTGCGGGTAGCATTGAATCAGGGTTACCTGTCGGAAATACCGCCACTACCCCATAGGCTCCTCTGTAGTAACTGTGATCACGTAGATAGCTCGCCTTCCACCCCAACTTCATGTTACCCATTCCGTTATTGCTTTTTGCATGGCCGCCATATGTTCGAGGTGCACTCAAATCCCATTTATGCAGAGGAACTGTCACCGACCATTCTGCCCAATCACCGATCCAAGTTAAAGAAGTTTCAAAAGATGACACGCTTCCCTCTTCGGCGGAGTTATATGCTCGCCCATAAGCAGAGCTTAACACATTATATTTAAATCTTGAGCTTAGAACCATTTCGCCTCGGTCGACTAACTCTGCTGTGTTACCAACAAAAAAGCCAATAAGCCCGTCGCTGTTTATTGCGGTAGCAGGCGTTGGTTTAAATATGCTTTCACGCTTTATCCTCGGCTTAAAACCTCTCGAACGCGACATTGGTGTGTAAACTTCATAATCGTTGAAGGAGTTATAATAAACATCTTGTGCAAAAATACTGCCCGCAGAACACACAAATGCAAGCACAAGTAAAATCAGTTTTATCAGATGCTTATCAAAGACTGGCAACAAATTTTTTCAACCTCTCTGAATGCGGGAATATTTCAGTGTTTTTGGCTATACCGTCAAGTATTTTTTCAGCCTCTTTTCGATGGCTTTTGTTCTTCGTTTTGGTAAACAACAAAACATACATTTGCGCCCTATAATAATCGTGCTCAACTCTATTGTTTTCAAGGTTATTAACAGCTTGAAACTCTGCCAATGCTTTGGTTGGCTCACCGGAAAACATATACACGATTCCGAGATTCGAATGCGCATCAACATCAAGAGGATCAATCTCAAGCATTCTTTTCCAAACTTGCTCAGTCTTTTTTAAAATGCTTAATTCTTCATCAAGTTTATAGTCGTCTTTAAGCAGCGACCACTGCTCAATAGCTTTATCCGCCTGCCCCCCGAGCCAATATAAGTTGCCTAAGCCCAACTTTGCCAAATTACTTTCAGGATTACTTACAGCTGCCTGCGCATATGCCTCAAAAGCATCTTTAAAATTTCCGCTCAAAGTATTTACAAAACCTAAGTTTGTTAATACATTCAAATTAGTTGGCGATATTTCTTTTGCCTTTTTAAACTCTTCTGTAGCTTGTGCCACAAAACCTTTAGTCATTGACTCAATTGCTTTTTTCGTCATCTCATCGGATTTATCGGGCAATTTAATCACTACTTCTTCGAGCGCCTTAACAGAATACTTGTTATCGCTAACTTCTTGCGGCAATGAATACTTGTTCTTCTGAACCCCAAAACTTTGCAATTTATTAACAACCCATTGTTTTTCATTGCTAGTCAATGTTTGAGGCGTAATTTCTTTTCGCAAAGTTCCGCTCAAAGAAGGATTCTTAACTGCTCCAAACCTTTCAAACTGCCTTAAAACCCACTCTTTGTCGTCAGGTGTCATCGTGTTTTTCCCATATTTCGCAACTAATTCTTCTTCGCTCGGGGAAATTGCAATCTGTATTTTCGGCCCGTCCGCTGCTTCTTTAACCATCGCCGCTTTATTCGTCATTTCTGTTTTAACTGCCATTGCATTTTCATATGACGGATACTTCTCAGGAGTCAAAGCACGTGCGATTTCCCAAATTTTTGTTCGCGCGTGTCTTTTGATAGATGAATCAGAGGGAGCTTTTGCATAAAGCTTTTCATACGTGCTCTTAGCTTCTTTAAGGTTATCCAGCCTCACCTGAGTCATTCCCAGAAGAGCCATAGCTTTAAAATAATTAGGTTTAAGCTTTATCGCATCGCTCGCAAAAACTTTTGCGGTTTCAAAGTTTTTCTCTTCATACGCAAGCATTCCCAAGTAATACACGGGCTCTGCATTCTTAGAATTGACCTTCATAGCCTTTCCGAAGCTTTCACGCGCTTTCGCAAACTGTCCTATTTTGTGCTGCATTTTACCCATATTCATCAGCACATCAAAATTGTCGGGCTTAAGCTCCGCAGCTTTTTCCCACGATACTAACGCTGCTTTATGCAAACCCGACTCCGCATACATTTCACCAAGCTCGTAATAAGGCTCATAGCTGTCGGGCGAAAGTCTTTGGCATTCCAAATAAATAGCTTTTGCTCTGGTCACAAGATTTTTCGACCTGTAATCCCTTGCTTCTGCCATCAATCTGTCAATTTTTACCGGCGATTTGATCTCAGGCACCGGAATCTCTATATTCTTAACCAACGCATCTTTTATCTTCTTTTCAAAATCTTTCACAACTTTTGCTAAAGTAGACTTCTCATCAAGAGTCTTTTCAAGCACCTTAAGAGATGCCAACGCGTCATCCGGTTTTTGCGCTTTTGCCAAACAAATTGCTTTAAACAACAACGCTTTTTGATGACTCGGATTCAATGCCAAAACCGCTTCAAAAGCATCAATGGCCGCACCATAACCTTTTACCAAATAAAAAGCTAACCCAAGATTATATCGTGCAATCAAATAATTTGGTTTAATCCCCAATGCTTTTTTAAACGACTCAACAGACTTACGAACTTCACCTTTTTTAAACAAGACCCATCCATGAGTGTGCCAAAATTCTGCTCGCATTCCTTCTGCTTTAACCGCCGCTTCAGAATATTCAAAAGCCTTGTCCAAATTATCACCACGATTGGCCCAAATATAAGCAATCCCGTTCATAGCTTCACTGTGGCTTGGCTGCAATCCCAAAGCCTGCTTATAGCTCTTTTCGGCCTCGCTGTATCTTCCCATTTCACTGTAACAATGAGCCAAAATCGCATGTAAATCCGCGACTTCCGGATGTCTTGAACGTAAATATATCAATCTGCGCGATGCTTCTGCGAAGTTACGCATATCAACAAGCTTTTTAATCTCTCTTAATTTCGGAAAAATTTCCTCCAAAGCTGTCTCAGAGAGCTTACCACCCAATCCCGGCATGTCTTTAACATACTCGTTCACTTCTTGTGAGTTCTTAGGTCGAGAGGCAATAGCCATATCAACCGGGTTATCTCTCTTGGCAATCTGATTCATCAGCGACGTGATCATTTGTATTGACTTGCGTGCTTCTTTACTGTTCGGTGCACACTGCTTCAAAACATCACGCATTTCTTCAAGTGCCTCATCAAGCAAACTATTTTCTGCCAGCAAAACAGCCTTTGTGTATTTACCTTGTACAAAATCCGGCTTAATATCAAGCGCTTTTTCAATGTTTCTTAGAGCAGCGGCGCTTTCCTTTTTGCGCCCATTCGCTACAGCAAGCATATAAAGGGAATTAGCCATCTGCTCCTTGATTTTTCGTGTCTTTATCTCTGCCTCGACGGCTTCATCAGTTAACCCCTCGTCCAAAAGTCTCTTTGCATCTCCCGACAATTCTTTTAAACTTGACTCTCTTATGAAAACAGCCTGTTCAAGAGCCAAAGTAGCTTGATGATAGAGTTTATTCTGCATATGATTTATGCCCAATCTATACCATGCCTCAGCCGAGTTAGGCTGCAATTTAGCGACCTTTTCAAACGCCTTTGCGGCCGCTTTGTAATCTTTTCGTTTTTGAGCCAGCATACCGTTCATATAAGCCGCCTGCGCCAAATTTGACTTAAGCGAAGTCATTTTTCGTGCAGTCTCAACCGCTTTATCATTCAGCTTACCTTTTCGCTGACTCTGAAAAACATTTTTATATTCTGCAAGCTTTGCTTCAATTATTTTTATAAGCTGAGCCGTGTATTTTTCTGCCTCTTCGCCCTTTTCAATTTCATAGCTTAACCCGGCAATATGAAACAAAGCGCGAGAATGACCGGGATTAATAGCCAAGCATCTGTTAAAAGCATTGTATGCCTGTTTTTTGTCTCCCGCTTTTAAAAATGAGTATCCCAATAAAAAGTAGGTTTGCGCGTCTCCGGAATTAAGTTTTACAGATGCTAAAAGCTTTTCAGCGGCACCTTTATAATTCTTTTCAACAAGAAGCTTGTTCGCCTCTGCTGCCAAGCTCTGAGATGCTTCTTGCTGCTTTCGAGTTGCTTCGCGCTTGTTGTTCATTAAAACTTCGCGATTTTTTCCGTCAATTGAAAGAATTATTATGTCCTGAGCCCTGTTTGAAACCGGATGATTCTTTGGCGCATCTTTAATTATGCCTCTTCCAAGTTCCATTGCCGCATCCCATTTCCCTGATGCATACAAAGATTCCATTTGAGACAACGAACGTGAAAGGGTGCTGTCTAACATCCCGTCCATTGAACCCATTAACGGGCCGGGAAACACTATTGTAACCAATATTATTAAAGTTATGATTTGTTTTAACATATTATTCAATATGCGTATCGGCATTATCTGCCAATTAAGTAATAATATTGATAAATTAAGCAAAAAAAATTATAAACTATTCAACATGCTTTCAATTTTACGAAAACCTGTATAAACATCATGAAACCCGGGAGAGAACTCTAACCCCTTCTCTAACACTTTTTTTGCTTCTTCTTTTTCGTTATGCTTCAACAAAAACCGTGCATAACTTAGCCTGTAATTCTCTGATGCGGGGTCTAATTTTAAAGCAAGTTCATACATTTGCTTTGTTTTATCAGCGTCAGTCGGTGCATACAAAACTGCCAGCGAATCATAAAATGATGCTTCCGACGGATTTAATTCAGCCGCATATTCATACATTTCAACAGCTTTAACATGATTGTTGTTTATCATATAAAGCTGCCCCAATAAAGAAGCAACAAACGAATTTCGCCATGAGATTTTTGACACCTGCTCCAGTTTATCTATACTTTCTTCAATTCTGTTATTCTTTAACAAATAAACAGAATCGGCGATTTGTTTTTGAATATAATAAATGTATCCGCTTAAAGTAAGATACATAATTACAAAAACGATAACAGCTAACTTTGAAATAAAACTTATTTTTTTAGTTTCACCAAAAGATTTAGTTTTTGATGAATAAGCATAAGCGTAAACAATTGAAAAAAGTGCAGCGGTAGGTAAAATTCGCGAAGAAAAACCGGATAGATTTTGAACAAAAAAAGATGTATAAGCAGCAATAAAAAAAGGTAAACCAATGCTCTCGGTTTTTCGCAATGAATGTAAACTCTTAAAAATGTAAAAGCACAAAACAAACAAGAAAAATGAAGATAAAAAGCCGGTTTCAAGCAAGCTGTGCAAAAATTCATTGTGCGCATTCATCGGATAATCACCCCCGACAATGCGATAACGAGGATAAACCTGATTGAAAGTATGTAAACCATGCCCGGCAATGGGAAGATCGCTCAAATGCCTTAAAAATGCCTTATTTATAAGTGTTCTTTGCGCAAATGTCATATCCGAAGGTTTGGCAATAGATATAAAACGATATTTAAAAGGCCCTATAAGGAACACGAGAAAAAGAAACGCGGTTAAAACCAAAATCAAACGACCTGAATACTTTATTTCTTCTCTGTCTTTACCCTTTTGTATAATTATATAAATAATGCCCGCAAATAAACCTACACACAAAGAGATCCATGAACCTCGGCTCAAGGTGGTCAGAATACCGAACCCACATAATAAAGCTGATAAAGCCCCAACATTTTTATTTTTTCTCGATTCAGCCGTAAAAACATAACCTAACGTAAAAATAAATATCACAGATAAAAATGATCCAAAAATATTCGGGTCGGTAAAAATTCCTGCGCACCTTGTTCGAAAAACTTCTCTCGATGACGGATCAAGCCAAGTTATCGGAATTGCCGGCGCCTCTATATATTCAAGCAAAGCAATAGCACCATGTATAAAACCTGCAAACGCGCTTGAAGCAAATATCCCTTTAACAGTATCGTTATAAAAGGATTCAAATCTTTCAGACAACCCAAAAGCGAGCATTATCAATGCAAACAATTTTATAAATGCAGAAAATGAAGAATCCGGAGATACTGATATAAAAACACTTCTGAATACCGTAAAAAGCCAAGAAAATAAAACTATGGCCAGCAAAGCCTTTTGTTTAACAAAAGGCTTGCGATTTTTATTGAAATAACCGGTAAAAAAATACACACAGGAAAAAAGCTCAAGAGAAAAAATAGCCAAAGCTTCGTCATAAAAATAGACAAACGGCAAAACCGCAATCAAAAATATGGCAGCCACCATATTATAGGGCGTCGCCTTCTTCTGTTTCTCCGTCAGGCAATACCGGGGTTTCTCCTTCTGATTTTACTGTTTCGTCTGTTTTTTCAACTTCTTCGCTTTTTGCTGATTTTTCTGATTTTTCAATTATAATCCACTGATTTCCGAGCTCAGCCATGGTCAGCAAACAATTCCTGTAATTTTGATAAGATTCATCAGTCAAAAGTTCGTCAACAGTAGCTGTAAATTCCTCTGAATAAATCAGCTGTCTACCGCTTGTATAAAGATTAGAAGCAAACTTAAACTCGGGCGAAACGTGCTGATATTGCTTACCCCATTTAACCCATTCAAACCCATCGGGTAAATCGAAAATAATTGTCTTGCGCACATCCTCGGTTGCCCAATAGCTCATAGGGAACTTACGCTTCTCTAAACTTGCCGAAGAAGAGCTGTAATTGGTCCATAGATTTGTAAAAGTCATAATTTTATCAGAAGCCATCTGCGCCGCATTTGGTATTTGATAGCTGAGATTTATAACAACAGGTGCGTTTAAGTCTTCTAGGTCAGAGTGTCCAAAGCTTTCTAAGATTGCATTGGTATGGACACCTTTAACCCACTTTTCAGCATAATTATGCTTTTCTTTATCTTTTAAACTTTTGATTCTTCTGTAAGCCGCTTCGTAAGGCCCCTTTGGCATTATGGTCTGCTTAACTTGCATTGTTCCGTTATCAAGCAACTTAACATATATATTCTTTGTATCTCTGTTCCAATCATAGGTTTGTTTTGGCAAAGTTTCCAAAAACGACTCACCCTTTTTCACATCAAAAAACACTGCTTCGGCGCCCTGCAAATCAGTTACAAGGTAACCGAAAGGCAAGTAAGAAGAGCCGCCGTTAGTATAAAACGCTTGATTATCGATAACCACCTTAAGAACGGGGTTGACCGCTAGGTCAAGATTACAATTTTCTTTAACGGTCACACGGCTTCTTCTTGAACCGGCAAACCCCGGATAAGACTCTATTCCTGCTTTTTCAAAAGCAAAATGCATTAGAGCCAAAATACCCTGCAGATTAGCATACTTTTTTGTCAAAGTAATATTAGAAGACAGTGGCAGAAAGCTTCCCATGTTCTGTGGCCCCATCCCCACATCTCGAATGTCTTTATTTATGGCTTCGTATATTTTACATGCCTTTTCGTATTTTGTTTTTGCCGCACTAAGATTGCATCTCTCGATAAAACCTTCTAATAAATCATTGTCAGGGCGAGATTTTGAATAGCCTTCGCTCAATATTTTTGCCGTTTCATTCCAATTGTAAGGAGTGTATATGGTCAAAGTCGGAAAAACACGAGTGCGGGGCAACATCGATTGTTCTGCCACATAGCCGTCAGGATCAGCAAAAATCCACTTCCAATTAGTTTTACCGTCTTTTGTTTTTTCATAAAATTTCGGAGCTGTCGGCCGGTCCCATTGTGAGTTAACCCGAGCTAACTTCATATTTTCAGGAAATGTCAAAGACAGTTCTTCGTGCATAACAGGTTCTCTTTCGCCAAAGATGAATGTCAGCGAGAAGGGAGATGTTTCAGAAATATCGGTTATAGTTCTGCTAAAGCTGTAATCAATAACACTGCCCAAATCGACTTTTTTCAAAGCCATCTTCATTTTTTTAATCTTAGCGTATTCAGGAGTAGAAATTCTCAATGCTTCCTCAGAAATAGCATCGTCAGTTATATGATAAACTTTTTTGTCGGGCGAGTAAGTGTGAGCAAAATCCAATTCGGTTTTTTCTCTTTCTATGAAATAATAGAAAGATTGATTTGCCATATCTAAACCCTGCTCTTTTAATACTTTAACTATTTCTCGAGTGCTTATTTTTACTGTTGACTCATTTATATATTCAACATCTGTTAATCTACACAAAGTTGCATACTGAGCATCTTTAAAAACAGAAGAATCGGGTTGAGCTTGAAGAACACCTATTGCAACAGGATCTGTAAGCTCATCGACTTTGCTGATCTCGTCTCCTTTTCTTATTTTAGAAATAAGAATCGATGAGATTTGGTCTTCGGTATAAGTTTTTGTTACCTTATCAACATCTTCAAAAACAACTTTATTATTGCTGATTTCTTTTAGGTTACCGACTATTTCTTCACCGTCATTAAAAAACAAAACATCTGCATTTACAGCCATCAAAGGCAATAAGGTAAAAGCTATACCAACAACAAGTATGTTTCTGATTGCTCTTTTTATTGATAATTTAATCATAAGTCACCTCCGTCAGACTTTTCTTTTCCGGCGACTTCTTCAAGGAAGATTTTCTGTTTGCCTGAGAAAGCTATTTTTTCAAGGTCTTTTTTGTAAGAGTCATAATCCTCAACAGGCACAGTTCGCTTTAAAATAGCAAGTTTTCGGGTGATTTCTATATCTTCGCCCTGTTGATCGTAAATTATTTCAAACTCAATATATGGGCTCTGAACTCGCAACGCCGGCGGCAAATATTTCACCATGTATCCCTTTGGCAACTTGATATCTATATGCTCTGTGCGTAAAGCTGAGGTTCTGTATTCTATATCAAATTTTCGTTTTTCTAAGCTAACTTCGGCAAATCGCATTTCAAAATTAGGAACAGCAAAAATCATATACTTACCTGACTTTGGAGCATACCTGTTAAGCGTGTATTTGGTGCGAGTATTGAACTGAACACTAAAATCAAGCGGGTCTGAGAAGGTCGCAACCTGTAGGTCATAATCCGCCGTTATAGCAGCTATGGAAGATCTGATGCTTTTTTCGTATTCTTCAGGCTTCAAACTTCGTGTCAAACCCCTCATACCCGATTCAGCAGAACCATTTTGCGTGGTTTTAATCTCAATTTCGGTAGATCCGTCAGGCATCAGCACAATATTTCTTTTAGTTATAACCGCGTTGTCTTCAGGGGGCGGCAAAGGCACATTTCTGACGGTTCCAAGCATGGCATTTTTTGCAACTGTGTCATGGTCGTCAGATCTGAAGTAAGGATATCGGTAATCTGTGGCTGTAGAGTCTAAATAAAACACTCTTCCGTCTAGATGTATTTCTGTAATACAGTGATTGTCATCAAAAATCGCGATTTCTCTGACAGCTTTTCCGGCATTGTTTGTTCTAATAACAACCGGATAGGCTTCTACTCCAATATGTTTAAGCATTGTGGCAAGCAACATGCCTTTGTCAGTGCAGTCTCCGTATCTGTTTTTCAAAGTCTCTTCTGCGGGATGACCCACTTGATTGCTGGCCAAATTTGATTTAATTGAGATATATCTGATTTCCTTTTGGCAAAACAAATATAACCTTGAAATTTTTTCTACAACATCTTTTGCGCCCTTTGTTAACTCCTCAACTTTTTGCTTCACGGCATCTGTAAGCTGAAATCTTTTTTCAAACATTGGTCTCAGCTTGTTGTTCATATATGTGTAGTCTTTATGCAAGCTAAAATACACACAGGGAACCACGTCTCGGTAAGAGGGCATGTAAGGCTCACTGATAATCGGATCAAGGTCAGACATTTTCCAGGTATATACTTTGGAATCTATTGCTTCGATAATCTCAGGCTCAAAGTCTGCAGGAGTATTTTTGTTGATATGATAAAGTTGCTTTCCTGTTGGTACACTGACACGTAAAACAGAGGTTCCTACAGGGGCTGCCCATTTAAAGTAGCTTCTGCCTTGAAACAAATTTCTGTCAAAAGGATTAAACTCTTCTACTTCATAGCTGCAATCAACCAAATATCCTACAGTAACCTCGGGGACCGTAAAACTCATGGTTTTATCTTTGCTGAAATACACGCTTCCGGAGGTTGCCTTCTCAATTTTAATTTCGGTTTCTTTCAGGTTATTAACGCTTTTATCAGGACCGTAGGAGCGTGCATGAATAACTTTTACGCTCTCTCTGTCCGGATCAAAGCTGATGCTTTGATGAGCGTTCCATAAAGCCTCTTCTTTTGCAATGTAGACAACATTTCTAAATCTTGAGATATTAGTGCCGTTGGCCCTGTGAACATAATTTGACTCTTCATGAACAACCAAATATCTTGCATCCGGGTGTGTTTGCAACATTTTTTCTGCTTTTTCCATAAAAAGCGGCAAATCTTCCGAATCAGAATTTTCTATTTTTTTATCTTGCTTTTTACCGGAGAAACTTATGCTTTTTATGCGGTCTCTCCCTATAACTGTCTCTTGGGGTTGCAGATTACCTTTAACAATACCTTTTAAAGTATTTTCTTTATAATCTATGTTAGTAATTTCAGTAGCTGTTCCATCAGTTGTAGTTATAATTGCGGCGTTGGCAATAAAGACCGGCAATACTGCATACAAAATAAAAACCGGCAATATTTTTAAATATTTTTTCAAGTTTTCTGCCTCCAAACATGATTCAGTGTAATTATCCATTAAATGCCGAAATATTGCAACATTCTATTTATCTTTTGGCGATTTAGGGCACAAAAAAAACTGACCGAATTATACGCTTTTGTATTGCTTTAAAGCACCTTTAGAAACAATTTTCAAGGCTTTGCTTCGTTCTAATTCGCGAATTGCCGTTAAAACCTTGGCATCACCATGACGCCTGAATTTTCCGCATATTTTTGAAACACTTTTAGCAATACAACAAAAATCCAATATCTCTTCGCAAAGCATTTCGGAAAGATCAGGCAAAAGTTTTTTTGGATAAACAATTGTTTGCCCCGGATTTTTTGACAAGTGATTTTCACCGGGTATAAAGTCAAGAGAATTATCATTACGTGTAAAAAAACTTCTGAATCTTTCTCTCAACACACCGCCTTTTCCGCTTGAACCATAACCATGAATCACCACAATTTCTGATTTATTGCCATTTTTCACACGACCATTGTAAAAACTGACAAATGTCTCAACGGCTTCGGCCCAAGTTAAGCCATGCAAATCTATTTCCGCAAACATTATTATTCGCCTCCGTATGCCCCCAACTCGCTGCCGTCATCGGCAGAATAAAGAAGCTGCGACTCGGGCTTAAGGCTGTAATCAAAATTATTCGAGCTGCCCCCCACAAAAAGCGGGTTAACATTTTGAATCGTCGCTCCGCTTTGATCGCAGTTGAAGGCCGCCTGCGCGAATCCGTAGATATTATTGTATGGATAAGAATGGCCTAGCGACTTGTCTTCAATACCATACCCCCTGCCGGATTTAATCAAATTAACGATAATATTATTTTTGATTACGGGGGCATTAACAGCACTCACAACAACTCCGCTAAGAGCATCAACAGTTAGGTTGCGATATACTCCCGATGGACTGCCTATTTCTAAGCCGGTTTCGTCGGATTGAATGATGCCGTTTTCGACTAAGGTGCTTTCTATATCTACAACCTCAATTCCTAGGTTATAAATCTTGCGCACGTCAAATCGACTAAGCGTAAAGTCTCTGTTTGATGCCAGCTGTGCTGCCTTAGAGCACTTTAAAGCTTCATAATTATTTAAAGCCGATGACTTTGTATTAACAGCATAAAAACCAACATTACATTCTTCGGCGTAAAAACCGCTCACAACGACCGAATCTACTTTATTAAGCTTTAATCCCACGTCGCAGTAACGTGAAGATACATTTTCTAAAGTTGCGCCCATTTCATAAAGCTCTATGCCGAACTCTGCTCCCGAAATAACAACGTTTTTCAGCACGCTGTTAATGCTGTTTTCAGAATTAACAATTCTTATACCCGCCCAATCCTTGCGTGTCGGTAAAGAAGCAGCAGAAACAAGCCTTATTGGCAAATCTGCTGTGCCTTCGGCGTACAAACAGCCCTCTACAAGCATCTCACACAACAAATTATTATAACCGCCCTTTTTATTGTCTTTATCGCTGAACGTTACGGTTACCCCGGGCTCAATAACCAAAGACAGTCTTTCGGGAATAACAATGTCGCCGTCAACATGTATCGGGCTTTGCGAAACTCTCCAAGTAATATTTTCTGTTAGAATCCCGCCGGGCACAATTTTTGCCGGCTCGCTTAACACTGATGAATTCCCGTCTAAATCAACCGATGACACCGCATATCTGTAAATTTTCCCGGGTATTGCGCTTAAATCTGTCGCAAAACTTTCGTTCCCAAATATTTCAGATTCATCTTTATATAAAACCAGCGCTGAATCATCTGTTGCGCGATACAGCCTAAAGCCTTTTAAAGGTTCGGCGCCAACATAACTCCAACTTATTAGCGGGCCTTCCTGCCCCTGTTGAGCTTTTACAACAATCGGAGCATCCGGGGCACCCGAAATATCACCCGAAGCAATCGTTCTGAATAACCCGTCCGAAGCGATAAAAGACCTGCCGTCTTTCGTTGTTCCGGTTATAAAATAAGCGTATTCCGAGCCTGAATACAAATTTTTCAATTCAATTCTATGGGAAAAAGCAAATTCGGTGGGTTTTTCTTGAATTCGTTGCCCGAAGTTTTCGCTGTATGCAACAACCAACGACATGGGCTCAAAACATTTCACATCAATTACTGCACGCGTCATTTCTCTTAATGACACGTTATGCTCAATCATTTTCTCATATGCTTCAACTTTTATGTCAAAATTCTCAACAGACTCACCCGAAACAATGGTTGCAGTCGCTGAACCTAAATAATACCCGTCTCTTTCAACGGTAAAATTATGAGAACCGACATCCAGCGAGGTAAAACTGAATCTGCCGTAATTATCAGTTTCAGCCTTAAGCATAGAGCGGTGCGAAGTTATATATGCGCCGCTGACCGAAAGATTATTTTCATCGTAAACTCTTCCTGAAACCGCACCTTTTTTTAAGGGAAGAACCTTTTCGGTACAACCGAGAAGATTAAAAAGAACCCACGTGTGAGTTATTATAAAGATTATTTTAAACAGCTTTTTATGCATAATATTTCCTAGTATCTTGAAACTCCGTATCTGCCAAGTTCCTTCTGATATTCATCAGCAAATATTAGTATTGATGTGGGCTTCAAATTGTAATCATAAGGATTGCCGCCCACAAAGTTCGGCACGAAACTAATACTATTAGGGCCTTTTTGACAATTTTGATATAAAACACCAAAACCTACTACGTTGTTGAAGTTATAAACAGGATTTTCGCTCGTTCTGTTAATTATCCCGGTATTACCCAATGCTTGGGAATTTGTGATTATATTATTCTTTACTGTAAAATTGCCGTTTAATATGTCAATACCGTTTAAAGCATCGATCGTAACATGGTCTATGTAATTTCCGGATGAACTCAAAGCATTCTCACACAGGATTCCGGTGCCATCTTTGCAAACTACAAGCGTATTGGCAATTATTCCCTTACCGAACAAAGCTTTTATACCCAATTCAGACACGTATATATCTGTATTCTTCACAACCGTCTGATTATTTGCATTCGTATTTAAAGTTATAACACCAACAGACGCGTCTTTTATCACAGAATTTGCCAAACTGACACGATAGCAGTCTGATATATTTACCGCAACAGATGCAATCTCATAAAAGCTGCAATTATCTAGATCAAGCACGCTCCTGACACCATCAAGACTTACGCCGCCGTTTGAATAAGATACAGAAAGATTATTTACAGAAACTTCCTTAGCCTTTATATTTAACGCGTAACCGATACAACCAAAAAGAGAAGCATGAGAAATTCTTGAAACTAACTGAGAATCTGTAATAACACTGATGCCCGCCCAATGATCTCGTCTCCCGGAACCGTTCAACGGTGCAAAAACAACGGGCTTGCCGGCAATTCCGTCAATCGTTATCTGCCCATAGACAAGAATTTCTACCCTTTCTTCATCTAATCCGGAAGAGTTTGAATCCTTTTCGCCAATTAAAATTTCTGTTCCGGCCTCTATTAACAAATTTACACCCGCAGCGACGATTAAATCTGCATGAAGCTCAATAGGCGAATCGTCTGCGGTTAAAACGGTTTCTTCATTCAGAACTCCGGTTGCAAAAACCATGTCGGTGATCTCTTTTTCCGAATCCACACCAAACTGATTTATTGAAGTCACACCATATCTGTAAAATTTTCCGGATTCTACGGTTAAATCGGTAAATTCAAAAGTTTTTGCATCGACAGGGCTGTCATTGAGCTTTACCCAATCACTTAATTCAGCTCTTTTTACTAATTTATGCCTTCTGTAAATATTGTAACCGGTTACTGATTTTCCTAAAATCGGAGCATTCCAAGCAACAGTAATTTGATTCATTTGATTTATCGGCCTTGTTTCTGCGTAAGACGGCTTCATTGGGACATCAGATTCGCCGGTTAAAAACGAATAATCATATGAATAAAATTTATTCCCGTTCTCGTCTTCAAATTGAACCCTGAAATGATATAAAGTTTCCGGTATCAGATCTGTTAATATCAATTCATGATCTTTTGCTGCTCTGATCTCTCTTGAGGATTTTGTGTAATTATTATAAGCCGGCCCGTAAACGACCGAGCAAACCCGCTCTTTATCTGTTTTCCATGTTATCAATGCAGAAGATGATGCCACGTATTCCGATTTAACGTCGCTTATTTTGTCTGATAAAGTAATACTGCTTAACTTTATCATGCCTAAGTCGGTTACTTTTCCCGCTGAAACTTCCGCAAAATATTGCTCTAAGTTAAAATCAGGGTGATTTATAACAACATTGTGTCGACCGGCAGGTAATTCCGCCAATTCAAATGCTCCGCTCAAATTAGAATATGAGATTTGGTTTTCATCAAAAATAGACACAACTCGTGCATTTACAACTACTCTGCCCTCGGAATCAACAACTCGGCCTATTATGCCGCCGCTGTTTGAGGCTCTCATTCCACATCCCATAAAAATCACAAAAAAAAGCAAAATAACCGGTATAAATACCGGTGCTAAATTTTGCTTAATTCTTATCTTATCAATTCGGAACATTTTCCGCCCCTATAGTGTCATAATCATAACCGCTGCCAAATAAAACACTTCCTACAGCGGGAACATATATAAAGTTCATATCGGCTGCAGGGGTAAAGGGATTCCCCCCTTGCAAACCCGGCCCGACCAACATGTCGGTAAAATAGAAGTCATTGGAATAACCTACCAAAGCAGAACCGTCAAAGGCATTAGCGTATTTTTTTACTGCGGTTGCAGCATCCCAAATTGCGTTATACTCTATTGTCATCGGCTCTGTCACAGCAACACTGCTATAGGGTTTTGAAGCATTATATAAAAACCCTACGCTGTTCTTTTTTTTATCAGCCAACAAAAGATTGCTTCTGAAAATACCTGAGCAAGTTTCTAAAGCTTCTATACAAATATTTGAATGCACTGTGTTTCTTCTGACTTCGTCCTTGCCCCCGCAAAGAATTCCGACGCCCGAAGCGCCCCACCCAATTGTATTAAGTCTTACTTTTGATGCAGTATTTGTGTTGGCAACGCTTATACCTGTATTAACAGTCCTGTAAATTTTATTATTTTCTACTTCCGCTGTTATATTATTCTTACAAACTATTCCGTCAAAACAGTTCTTGATAACACTGTCAAATATCTGAACGCGACCGGCAGAATAGCCTGCAATTTCTATTCCGACCGCGCAGTTTTCTGCCGAAACATTGCGAACCATTATGTTTGAATTCCCTGAGACATATTTAATACCGTTCTCGAGACAATTATAAAACCCGGAGTCTCTGACAATAGGACCGCCGGCCTCTCCCAACAATCCATTAATGGCATTATGCAGATGCAACCCTTTAACTATAGACGCGCTCAAATCGGCATTTTGTTTAAATATTATTCCGTTCCAAGCACCTCTTTCCAAAATTGGAGCATTTGAAATTATTGAAACAGGTGCGGCAGAAGTGCCTTGTATCATAAGCGTTCCGTAAACACTTATTTCAATGAGGTCTTTTCCGATCTCGACATCGTTATCCCATAAATCATAATCTGCAACCTGTACCGTTACACCTTGATTTATAACAAGACTTGAATTTGGAGCAATTGTCAAATCGCCGGTTAAAACATACGGCGATTCTGCTTCTGTCCAAGCAGTGTTTTTAGTTAAATAGCCGGGCATCAGAATTGAATCTACAGAGGAGAAGGTTGATTCATCCCCGCCTCCTGAGAGTTTTGTCACTTTGTAGTAATACTTCGTTCCCGGCTCTAAGCCGCTGTCGCCAAAACTGCTTTGAGGAACCGTACTTGAGTTAATTTTTGTAAACGGGCCCCGGTTGCTTGATGACCGATAAACATTGTATCCCAAAAAATCAGTATCTGTATTTCCGTCCCACGTAAGTTGGACGGCAGAGGAATTTGCCATTTTGTTTACCTTTAAATTAGCGGGCGGATTAGGTCTGGCCGTGTAATTTGTAGTAAAAGTACGTATTTCTGACTTAACTGTTCTGCCGTATTCGTCAACTATTACGCACCTGTATCTGTAAGTGCTTGCCGGAACCAAATTGCTTATCTCGAACTCATGCGAATATTTGGCAATACTTTCTTCGGGCGTTTTCACATCTAAAATGCCGCCGGTACCGTATTCAATATAGCCTTTAGAAGCGTATTTTGAATTAAAGGAAATTTTAACCTTTGTTGAAGATAGTGAGTTAACAAAAATAGTATTCAACTCACCGTCGGCCGCCAAAATAAAATTAACATTATCTATCGTTTGGCCGCTGACTACCTCGATTTTAAGAGATTGGCTCTGATATTTTTCGTGTTTGGCCATCACTTCGGTTATTTGCGGTTTTAACGATTTCAGCATCCATTTGCCATACACATCAGACACCGTCTCAGCTTCTGTGGTTGAAACGGTAACCCCGCTTAAACTGTTCCCCGAAACATCGGTTACAGTCCCGGAAATTGCACCGGGCGAGGCGACTTTAGTGCTCATACAGCCCAAATGAGCCACAAGCACAATTAAAGATATAACTATAGCTATGTATCGAATATTTTTCATCAAGTCAAGGTTTCGGTAAATAGCTACTAAAACATTAGCAAAGATTGGATTATTTTATTAAATACGTTGAAAAAAGCGTAAAAAACAGGTAAATTGCTAAGACAATCAATAGATTTATTGCCCGAAAGGAAATCGATCATGAAAACCTCTGTCAGAGCTTGTGAAATGCAGGCTTCGCCAATTCGCAAACTTATTCCGTTCGCTAACATCGCCCGCAAAAAAGGCATCAACGTATTTCCGCTTAATATAGGTCAGCCGGACATTCCCACACCGCAGCCAATAATGGATGCCATGAGAAATTTTCCTCAAAAAGTACTTGCTTACAGCCCATCACAGGGTGAAGACTATTTGACCGAAGCTTTTGAAAATTACTATAAAGCAAATAACATTGATATCGGGGCAGAAGATATAGTTGTCACTACAGGCGGCAGCGAAGCAATTTTCTTTGCTTTTCTTTCTATTTGCGACATCGGAGACGAAGTAATCGTTTTTGAACCATTTTACACCAATTATAACGGCATTGCATTTGAAACAGGCGTTACACTCAAAGCTGTTACAACCTACGCTGAAGACGGGTTCCAACTTCCCTCGGCAGACGAAATAGAAAAGGTTATAACAAATAAAACCAAAGCGATCTTGATTTGTAACCCAAACAACCCCACCGGAACAGTATACACACGCGATTCATTAGAAGAACTTGCCGCTATTGCAAAGAAACACAATCTTTATGTAATTGCTGACGAAGTTTATCGCGAATTTACCTATGACGGACTGCAGCACACTTCTATACTGCAAATTGACGGAATGAAAGAAAACGGAATTCTTATAGACAGCATTTCTAAACGCTATTCTGCTTGCGGAGCCCGCATAGGCTTAGTAGCCAGCAAAAACAAAGAAGTTATGGCAGCTTGTTTGAAATTTGCACAAGCCAGATTGAGTTCTCCGACCATCGAACAATGGGGGGCAAAAGCCGGCATTGAAATGGATCCGTCTTATTTTGAACCGATTCTTCAAGAATATCAGCGCAGACGAGACACTGTAATGAACGGCCTGGCACAAATACCGGGGGTTGTTTGCAAAGTGCCTAAAGGAGCTTTTTACGTAATAGCAAAGCTTCCGATAGAAGATGCTGAAAACTTTGCAAAATGGCTTTTAACTGATTTCTCTCATAACAACAATTCTGTTCTTGTGGCTCCTGCAGCCGGATTCTATGCCAATCCCGGCAGAGGCAAAAATGAAATAAGAATTAGCTATGTATTAGAAGTAGAAAAATTGCGAGTTGCAATGCTAACCTTAGCAGAAGCAATTGCACAGTATAAAAAAGTCGAAAACAACACAAACGAGAAAGTCAATTCGGCCAATGCCTGAAACTGCTTACACCGTAAGTATTCTGCTTGAAAATCAACCCGGAGTTTTTTTGCCCGTAAAAGGAACTCCGGGTTCTTCCGGATATGACATCTGCGCAAGCGAGCATTTAGTAATAGGCCCAGGTTGTTACGCAAAAGTTCCTACCGGCTTGCACATAGAAATGCCCCACGGACTTGAAGCCCAAATAAGGCCAAGATCAGGCTTAGCAGCTAAATTTGGCGTAACGGTGCTTAACGCTCCGGGAACAATTGACAGCGACTACCGCGGAGAAATATGCGTTTTACTTATTAACCATGGCAGTTATGATTTTACGGTAGAGCCGGGAATGAGAATAGCACAAATGGTTTTTGCAAAAGTATTAAATGTTGAATTTGTAAAAAACTCAACACTCAAAGCCTCTGAGAGAGGAAAAAACGGGTTTGGCTCAACGGGAATAAAAAAAGTCTTCAAAGGAGATAACTGATGTCGCAAAAAAGAAACGTGCTTATTATAGGCTGCTGCGGAAAAATGGGACAAACTGTTTGCCGTTACCTTTTTTCGCACACTGAATACAGGCCCGTAGCCGGCGTAGACGTTTCGAGAGCGAACGAAGACCTAGGGCTGATGCTCGGCTTAGGAACAACTGACATTTTGATTTCTGACAACTTACAAAAAACTTTATCAGAACAAAATATCGATGTGGCGATCGACTTTACAACACCCAACACAGTTGTTTCAAACGCATCTGTTTGCCTGCAAAATAAAGTTCCCGTAATTATCGGGACCACCGGAATAAATTCTGATAACCTGAAAATGCTCGAACTATTATCAGAAAACACTCAAACCCCAGTTTTGATTGTACCCAATTTTGCAATCGGAGCTGTTTTGATGGCTGAATTTGCAAAAAAAGCCGCTCAATACATAAAAAACGTTGAAATAATTGAATTACACCACAACCAAAAAATTGATAAACCTTCGGGAACTGCTATAAAAACAAGACAGGGAATACTGGAAGCACAAAACCAAACAGATAAAGAGTCCGACGAGAACTATGTGCCGATCCATTCTATAAGATTACCCGGGCTTGTGGCGCACCAAGAGGTGATTTTTGGAGACGTGGGGCAAACTTTAACAATCAGACATGATTCCCTAAACAGAGACTCATTTATGCCCGGCATCAGTCTGGCTCTTGAACAAATCAAAACCGCCAAAGGCCTTGAAATTGGTCTGAAACTATAATATTCGGCAAAAAAAAACGGCCCGGGCGATCAGTCGTCCGGGGCCGTTTTTTTTGGCCCGTTCATAAGCATTTACTGCATTAAGCTGCAACTTGATTGTCAGTGGCAGGAATAAGATTGATCTTTCCTTCACTCATATCGTACAATCGTTGTTGAACACGTGCCTGCACAATTTCAAGACCATTTGGAAGGTCCAGCAATTTGATATCGCTTCCGAGTACATCTCTGTAAACGGTTTTTATATGCTGAATCATTCTAATCCGAAACTCTGCGTCTGTTTTTGCTTGGTAAAGCGGTGTATTTGGAAGTATCACGGGAGAACCTCCTTGTTGTTCAATTTGGATACAACTACCGAAAAACCTATCGGCAAGTGTTGTACATTATTTAACAATATTTAGTTTTTTTTAACTTTTTGAATAAAAAAAGCGGAACTGCTTTTGCAGTCCCGCTTTCAAAGAGGTTAAACTGATCTGTCAATACTTGTCTGTTTTGACATTGTATTTTTTGGTTGAATATTCTTGCCCGCCGGTAGTTTTAGCTTCCACATAAACCACATATTCTGTATTAGCCGCAAATCCGGTTACAAAACCATCATAAGCAGAAGCAACATACATGTTTTGACTGTCTGCAAGAGTTCCGTTTGCTTTTCTCACGAAATATATCGTGCAAGTGCAAGCTTCTGAAACATTAAATTTGACATCAATTCTGAAAGATCCGCCGGACTTAACGCTTACATTACTGAAAAATGATGTAGTTTCTGTTTCTGTTCCGGTTCCGGTATCAGTTGTGGGAGGTATAATTTCTGAGGCAGGTAAAGTCTGAAACGACATATTTCCAAACGAAGAAGTGCTTGAACTATTATTGCTCTTATCGACACAGATTATTTCATAATAATAAGTTGTATCTGCCTGCAAGCCTGAAACGGAAAAAGAATGCGAATTTTTATAAGTTGTGCTTACAGGAAATTCCATTCTGTCTCCGAGAGCTGTTCTGATGATAAATCTTGAAACACAGTCTTCATCTGTTTTCCACTGAGCATTGACAGAATTTTCAAGTGGCGCAACTGCAACTCCGCTTATAATAGGGGGAGTAGTATCACCAAACCCGGGCAATCCGTTGGTGCCGTGGCAAAGATAGCAAAGACTGTCATCTGCATAACTGTGATCGGGATTTTTGCTTGTTTCGGAATGACAACTTAAACATGAAGACTGCTGCCAACCGGGGTGATAATTATCCAATAAGGGAGCATTAGAATGTCCGCCAACGCTTGAACCGTTGTCAGGAACACTCACGATTGGAGAAGTAATTGCTCCGGGACTTGTAACATTTCCGTCAATAACTCCCGTAGAAGTGCCGGTACCGGTTTGTGTTATAGGCTGGTATGCACCTAACGGGTTTGTGTTTCCGCCGGAGGAAACCCCGTTGGAAGTGCACCCTACGCTGATGAGTGCGACAGCAAAAGCGACGGCTAAAAACAGCCACTGATGCCCGCGAATTCTTTTATTTGTCTTCATAATTATGTTTAACCTCCGGATTTGTGCTTATACACACAATTCAATGAGATTATCGGCATTTATTTATAAGTCTGTTAGCAGTTTTTCTTGCCAAACAAAATAAATATTAATAAAAAATTAAATTTTCGTTCAAAAATCTTAAACACCTGCCGAACAAGTTTGAGAATTTACATTTCAAAATTCGGGAAAAAAGCATAAGCATGAAAAAAATTAGTATCTGGTTTAAAGCCCTACTTAAAACAGTCGGTTACACACTCTGTGTTTATCCTGCATTCTTGGTAAAAAACATCTGGTATCATTTAAGATCGCCATCTGTTATGTTGTACACATTCATTTTCTTCTTCTTAGACCGCTTTACTAAAATGTTGGTGGTTAATAATTCGCATAACTTACCCGTAACGGTAATTGATAATATCTTTACATTAACCTACGTAAAAAATCCGGGCGTAGCATTCGGGTGGTTTCCGGATTGGCGCCTCCCACCCATTATTATGGCACTTACCATGATAATTATAATAACCTATTACAGTTTAAAGCTTCCGGAAGAGGAACGCATAACTCGTTGGGCCTTGGCTCTGCTTGTGGGGGGTGCCATAGGAAATCTGTATGATCGTGTAATGTATGGTTTTGTGGTAGATTTTTTCTTATTCCACTTCGGTTCCTTCGATTTTCCGGTTTTCAATATCGCAGATATAACAATAGATATAGGCGTATTTATATTATTCGTTGATATCTTCTTCTTAAGCCCTGAAGAAGATGAAGAAAAAGTTAATTCCATTGACAACGATGACGACATCGCTCCCGCAATTGCCTAATGTATCCAATACTTCTTTCAACACCCTATTTTAACATTTACTCATACGGTCTGTTTGTTGCCTTAGGCTATGCCGTTGGAATGTTAATTACACTTTACGAAGTGAAGAAAGAAAAACTTAACGCTGAAGCAATTTTTGACATGCTGTTGCTTCAGTTGCCCATAGGCATTGCCGGGTCAAGATTTTTATTTATGGTTGAGTACACGCCCGAGAAGTTGTCTTTTACAAATTTTATAAGTTTCGAGCAAGGTGGCTTAACTTTTTATGGTTCGGTAATCAGCAGTTTTATCTTTAACCTGCTTTATCTAAAGTTTCGCAGAATGCCTTTTTGGCGAATAATGGACTGTATTGGATTTGGCTTGCCTCTTGGCATAATGATCGCGAGAATCGGATGTTTTTTAAACGGTTGTTGCTATGGAATACAATGCAGCAGTTCAATAGGCTTTCACTTTAGACATGCAGGATCAGGCTTTTACCACGCTACTCAATTATACGAGTCTTTTGCTGCGCTTTTGATTTTTGTAATAATCCAAATTTATCGCAAATATCGTCAAAATTACGGGGAAGTATTTATGTTGATGATCGGTTCATACGCTTTTTTGCGTTTTTTTATAGAATTTTTACGCGCCGAGAATCCTATAGTTTTAATGGGTTTGACCTTATCGCAAATTATTAGCATCATTACAATTGCTGCTTTTATTGCAACTTTCAAAATCATTAAAAAGATGCCGGATCTGAGAATAATCCCTGAGACCAATATTGTTTCAATCAAATGACCTCATCTGATACGCTGTATGGCATATTAATGACATTGGCCTTTTTAGCCGGCGGAGCCTTATATTCTCAAAACAAAAAAAACTCGAATCAGCCTTTGCCTCAACTTTTAGAACTGCTTCTTGTCACATCAATTTCGGGTATAATAGGCGCAAGAACCGCCTACATCTTGCTTTTTCCGCAGTATTTTCACAACTTGAGGGATTATTTTGCCATCCACGAGGGCGGGCTTGTTTTTTACGGCGGTTTTTTCTCTGCCTTAGCTGCTCTGGCAATGTTTTGCAAATTTAAAAAACTTAATTTTAGTTATCTTGCAGACAATTTGGTTCCATCATTAGCCTTAGGACACGGGATTGGCAGGATAGGCTGTTATTTCAGTAATTGCTGTTACGGTAGTAAAACCAACTTTTTAAAAGTTTACAAACTTGAACACGAAGGCTTTTACAGACATCCCACACAACTATACGAATCAATAGGTCTTTTTACCCTATGTGCCATTTTCTGCATACTGCTAAACTCCGAAAAAGGGGTACATAAAAAAAGTGACGGGAATCTTGCTTTGATGTATACTGCTGTCTATTCGGCAATGCGTTTTGCAATTGAATACTTAAGGGATGACTCTCGAGGTGGGTTTTATACGTCTATGAATTTTTCACCATCTCAGTTGATTGCAGCCGGTTGTATAGTTGCAATAATTCTTTTCTTTATCTGCAAAAAGCTTGTCTTTATAAGAAGGTGCAAATGAAAAATTTTATCTACAAGCTTATTCTGACTTTATCTATAACTTTTTTTTTACAGCCGCTGTTTTCGCAAGGGCTGCCTGCGAGTTATGATGCAAGAGTTTTAAATATCGTTACTCCTGTTAAAAATCAATCACCATACGGCTCTTGCTGGTCTTTTTCAAATTTGGCCGCTTGTGAAACTAATTTCTTACTACAAGCATATAAGGCAAAAGAAATAAATAACTCACTTAATATTATTACACCTGATTATTCCGAGAGATATCTCAACTGGATGGCATACGCAAACCCTCTATCAGAAAACAACTCAACTAAGCCATATCTGGACATGAACACTGAATTCGCAACGAATAACCCTGCCACAGTCTATAACAAAGGAGGATTTGATGCATTTGCAGCAGCATTTTTCCACAAAGGAATCGGTCTTGTAAATGAAAGCGAAGCTCCATACTCAAACTCCTACGAAACTATTATGGAGGGAATTAGCGAAACGATACCCGCTGCCATTACAGTAACCGATTCTTATAATTGTGATTATTATTCATCAGAATTCACTCACATACAAGGTGAACAGAAAGACAGAATTAAACAGTTATTACTTGAAACGGGTGCATTATCAGTCGGAGTCTATGCTGAAGAATCGTGGGACGACCCAAACAATTACGAGTACAATTATAAAGAAAACGTAGGAACAAACCACGCAGTGCTTTTAGTTGGCTGGGACGATAACTATACTTTTCAGACTTTAACGGGGGACAATGCCCCTGCCGGACCCGGAGCCTGGATAATAAAGAACTCGTGGTCAACGGCTTGGGGCGAGGACGGTTACTGCTATATTTCTTATGAAGACCAAGCAATTGAAAGCGGCGTTGCTCATGTAATAGAAGCAGACCCTCTAAAATACCCTGTCCTCAATCAACATAACTACTTATTAAAAAACAATTATTATGAATTCGACTCGCCGCAAGCAAAGGGAATGGCAGCATCTTATAACAGTAAGAAGTCGCAATTTGTAAAGGCTGTAGGCTTTCATGTTAATGAAGATGATTCAAGTTATGAGATTAAAATACTTAAAAACTCGAAAAATCCCAATGAAGGAGAAACAGTTTTTGAGCAATCGGGAGAATTCGGAGCTGACGGACTTGCAAAGTGGAGTGGACACAGAACAGTCGAGCTTGATTCATATGTTCTGTTAAGCGAAGGCGAAGATTATACCGTCATCACGAAAGTAATCGACAAAGACGGTAATGTTCAGTCTTCTGTATCAGTATCCGGAACACAAGATAATCCGGATTTCGGTATTTTTAATATAGAAGAAGGTTGCTCATTTATACATTTACCTGACGAAAATATCTGGAAAGACCTTTCTGAATATAACTCTCAGGCAGTAATGAGAACCTTAAACAAAGAAACGAATTCGTCCCAAGGAAAAGACTTTACCGTTTCTTCCCTTTCAAGCAATGATTCAAATTCTAAAATTTACTTGGGTAAGAGCAATGAACTCTACGAATCCGACCCTTTTAATCCCGACAGAAAAACCTTATCAAATATGACAGCGCACATTACTTCTGACTCACTTTATGCAGGAACAATATACGGAGAAGGCAAAGTAACAAAGACAGGCAACGCTTTGCTTAAACTTACGGGAGCAACGGATTATACGGGCGGCACCGATGTTAACGACGGAAAACTTTGGGTAGAAAACGGCACACTGTATGGCAATGTTTCTGTCGCAGCGCCTGCCGTATTACAAGGGAACCTAAATATTGAGGGTAAGCTCTCAAACTCAGGAAATGTTATTCCCGGCAACAGTATCGGAAAAATAACAATAAACGGTGATTTTGTTCAGGCAAGTACAGGCAAATTAGAACTTGAAATTGATAGCGATAAAACAGGAGACAGAATCGACGTAACCGGAAAAGCAGATATTTCGGGAACAGTCAGTATTACGCCGACCGGCGGTTATATGCCATCGGGAACAGCGATTATAAAAATTTCCGATTTCATACAGGCAGCTGCGGGAACCACCTTTGCGCCGACCTTGACATTAGTAGGAAACCTGCCTTCCGGGGCGGTAAGCAAAAACTTCACTTTATCTGTAGGCAGCCAAATTAGCAATACCGAATTTACATTTATCGTAGCCAGAGTTGCGGGCGCATACAAAGGTATGGGCACAACAGAAGAAGGTATAAAACTTGGTGAGGCTCTTGATAAAGCAACGATAAACGTTATAGATGATGCAAAACCTATAATTGCTGCATTAGATTCGATTATTGCACCCTTAAGCATTGACAGCCTTGCAAAACAAGTAAGCGGCAGCCCCTTCGGCAGCCTGTTGTTAGCATCAAGAGACAGAAACAATATGCTCACGAACATTATCACAAATAAAATGTTATTTGATGAAAGAACAACGAAAACCGAGTTTGGCGATTTCGCCACACCGTTTAAGTTTAAAATCAAAAGAGACACGACAAATAGCAACGACGGCTTTAGAAGTGACACAGACGGCATATTCATAGGAACCGAAGTTAGAAACGGAACTTGGAACACCGGTTTTCATATGGGATTTTTCAAAGATGAAACGACAATAAGCTCATGGGCGCCGATGACCGGTAAAACTGAAGGTAAATTCGCCGGGTTTCATGGAATCAAAGATACAAACGAAAGGGGAATGTTTGTATTCGCACAAACGAGGTTTGGACTTGATAGTACGGATACGGAGCGCTTTGCATCTATAATGGGCATAAACAGAAACAACAAAGCTTCTTGGACAGAGAAAAACTCTATGGGAGAAATAGGAATAGGCTGGAGGAATCAAAACGGAAAAACCTCTCTGATGCCGATTATGGGATTAAACTACTCGATGAACAGACGCCCGAGTGTTAAAGAACATTGTCCAAGCGGTGACGGATTGGCACTAAGTGTCGGCGAAGGCATATATGAGGCAGTAATAAGCAAAGTCGGGTTAGCAATTTCCCGGGAACAATATATTAAAAACAGTGACACAAAAATTAAGACAGATTTATCTGCAATTTGGAACCATGATTTTAAAGACAGAACAGCAACGACCGGGTATGAGGTATTAAGCGCTTCTGTGACAGACTCGTGGAAACGTTCACAAAGAGACACCTTAGAAGCCTCTCTTTCATTTATTGCAGACACCGCAAAAGGCTTTTCTGTTAAAACATCTTTTCAAAGCAGATTTTTTGATAAGGGTTTGAATAACAGAAATACATCAGTTGAATTTGAATGGAAATATTAATGGAGCGAAATATGGATAAAAGCGAAACCTTTATGATAGATGAGGAATTTGTCGGAATGCGCATTGATCAAGTTGTTTGCGATCAATATGAAGACATCTCGAGAAGCACTGTTCAAGACATGCTTAAACAGGGTGAAATTAAAGTTAACGGTAAAATTGTAAAGCCGGGATTAAAACTTAAGGGCGGTGAAACCGTTTTAATTGAGCACAGAATCGAAGAATTCGAAACCGACATTGTGCCGACAAAGTTAGATTTTCCAATAATTTTTGAAGACGAACACATAATTGTAGTTAATAAACCTTCAGGATTAGTTGTTCACCCCGGAGCCGGAAGAGAAAAGGAAACCGTGGTTTCGGCTGTTTTGGGACACACCGTTCTTAGTCCGATAGGTGCCCCAACGAGACCCGGCATTGTTCATCGTCTCGACAAAGAAACCAGCGGCATTATGGTGCTGGCAAAAACAAAAGAAGCCCATAAAGGCTTGTCAGAAGCCTTTTCAGAACACAAAATCGAGAAAGAGTATTTAGCCTTAATTCAGGGCCACATAGTAAATAAAAAAGGGCGAATAGAAGTAGCCGTAGAAAGAGACAAAATTCATAGAAAGCGCATGAAAGCGACTTCTTCCGAAGAAGGAAGAATGGCTGTGAGCATCTTTGAAGTTGAAGAGTATCTTAAAGGTGCTTCGTTGGTGAGAGTTCGCATTTTAACAGGCAGAACCCATCAAATAAGGGTTCATATGGCATTTACAGGGCATCCTCTTATTGCTGATACTGTTTATGGCGGCGGAAAAACAGACAAAATTACCGAACATTTTTTACACAGCTTCAAATTAGGTTTCAATCACCCAATAACCGATGAAAAGCTGGTTTTTGAAGCAGAGATGCCTGAAGCATTTGTTAAGGCACTAAAATCTTTGAGAGTTGATTAACTGTAAAAAATAAACTATGATACTGAAATATGAATGTCGATAGCATTTATGAGACTTATAGCAGGAGTACAAAATTGAAACTGATTAATAATAGACGTGGCAATTTAGCTATGTATTCAATAGTTTTCATACTTTGCGGCGTTCTAATGGCAATGTTTATATTTTTCCCGCAATATATGAATACCCGCTCAGGAATTTACGGCATTTCGTGCAGAGATATCAGGAAGAAAATTAGTGTTGCAATTGAAGACCACGACGTAAATAACAGTGTTTCTGCAATTAAGCCCGGTGAAAAAGTTAACTTAGACTTACTAAAAGAAAAGGGCTTCTTAGATGAAATAAAGTTATGCCCTGAAAAAGGAATTTTCATGTTCGATAACAAAGGCAGAGTAGTTTGCACAGTTCATAAAGACGGAGATGTAAAATGACCAAACACAGAAGAAGAACCTATTTAATAAAAACCGGACTCCAATTACGATACATGGGAATAATAATTTCCACAATGCTTATGGTTGCATTCGGCGTAGGTTGGATAACCTATGACACCTCTTGGAGCCAAATAGCGAACACTCCCGACTTAACTCTTGACAAACTTTCTGTAATTTTCGACTCTGTGAACAACCTTTTGCTTAGATGGATAGGCATTTTTGTCTTAGTTATCGCAGCACTTTCTATATTGGTGTCTCATAAAATTGCAGGCCCCGTTTACAGATTAGAAGAAACCACAAAATTAATAGCATCGGGCGACCTCACACACCGCATTCATTTGCGACAAGGAGATGAATTGAGAGACTTGCAAGATGCTTTCAACAAAATGTCAGAATCTTTGTCAGCGATGATAAATAAAGACAGAGAAATCATCGAAAGACTTGTTAAAACAAGTAACGAGATTAAAACAAAAATAGAAGGAAAGTCACTTACCCCCGATTCTGCGGCGCAAATAACCGAAGAGCTGAATAGCATAGTTGAAGAACTTAGAACAATTACGTGCACATTCAAAACTGAAGAAACAGAAGCAGAATTTGAAAAAGAAACCGAAGACTCAGCTTCTTTAGCCTAGTATTAAATCATTTTTCTTTTTTTTGGAAAAAGACTTTATTTCTAATTCTCTTTTGCTTGCCAAAGAGCGGTTTTCGAGTTGTTCTAAATAAACAATTTTTACCGGGCGACGGCATCTTGTATATTTGGAGGCTGTTCCTTTGTTGTGCGCGGCAACGCGTTTTTCTACATCATTTGTTATTCCGGTATATAATGACTTGTCGACACACTCTAAAATATATACAAACCAATTCATGTTATGTCAGCTTTAACTTATAGTAAGTTATCGGGTCTTTAACATTCTTTACCGCTATTTTATCAGGGCCTTCAAAAGACCAGTTTTCAGAACAGGAAGTAACGGCGATATCTCTTACGGAACTTGTAACAAGAACAGTATTCGCGTCTGCAATTCCCTGTAATCTTGCGGTATTGTTAACTCCCGAACTAAAAGCGGTCAGATCTTCATTCGGACCCGTAAGTCCAACAACCACCTTGCAATAATTAACGGCAACAGATACTCCAAAGAGTAGAAAGTCAGGATGTTGTCTTATATCTTCATTTTCAGGAGAAGACAAGAAATCTTTAGTATAATTCACGATCAAATTTGCTGCCTGCAAAGCATGTTTTACGTTTGTTTCAGGCGAGTCTTCATAAAATGGAGGTCCAAAAAGAAAAATCAGACAATCGCCAACCAACTTGTCTAAACTCGCTCCCAGAGGAAAAATTCTTTTCACAATGCCTTTCGACCATTTATTAATAAAACTGTTGATTCTTTCAGGTTTTTTTAAAATTTGTTCACTAATCTTTGTAAAACCGCATAAATCAGCAAATATAATTCCGATTTCCGCTGTTCGTGGCGATAGATATTTTCTTAAATAATCAGGCTCTTTAATCAAACGCTCAATAGCAATATTTGAGAAATATTTGCGTAAGACATTTTGCTCTCTGTTTAAATCAATCAATCGTTGCCTTAACTCCTCAAGAAGCACCTGAAAGACCTCTCTGGAAAAAACAGAAAGAGATGATACCGAATCAGGCATAACTGCAACCATTCCAATTAATTCCGAATCCGAATAACCGCTTCTCAAATAGGAAACTACCGGTTCAGAATCACCGTTAAGCAGCAATTTTACATCTTCATAGGAAGCTGATAAATAATTATCATGAGCGCGAACAAACCGGTCAAACTTATAAAAAGGCTTTTCGGTGGAATCAAACAGCCTAATACCGTCTTCATAATATATATAATGAATCGTCTCTCTGTTTGTCAGCTCTTTATCGGTAAAAACAATAAAAATCTTCTTATGGGGGGCGTAGGGTCTTATTAAGGCTATAGCATCATCGATAGCAAGCAACAATGAGGTGTTTTTTAAAGCCAACTGAATATCTATAAAAAGTCGGTGCTTAACACTGCTTAAATGGATGCTAAAAAAATAGTTATCAAGAATTTCGCTGACACAATTTAGAATTTCAAACCCAAATTCTGTTTCAGGAACGTTCTCATCATTATATGCCAGAGCGATATAACCTATTGTATTTCCCGCCATATCTACAGGCTGAAAAAATAAAGATAACCTACCCATTATAAACTTTTTACTTTTGTGTAAGTCTTTCGTATATTCTAACATTGTAGATGAATCGACCGAACATCTCCCAAATGAGTAAACCTCTGTTTTAAGACTTTCGTCCATAGTCTGAACAAAAAGCCCCGATATTTCAAGAGATTCTGTTAAGAACTTATAAATGACTTCCAGAGCATATTCCAAACTGCGAGAAGAATACTGCAACTCTTCAATGGTGTCATCCAAAGAGCTTTGTAGAAATTTCAACTTTAGTAACTGTTCTTTTGTTAATTTTGACATTATTTGTATTCAAGTCACCGTTTTAATGAATAAGATACGGCTTTATAGGTTATTATTACAGCCATTACCAACCATACCGAACCTATAAGCCAACCGGGCAATAAAAACATTTCGCCCAGTCTTGCGGCATCTGATGCACCGACAGTTCTGTCTATCAAGTCTCCCTTTATATCAATTATTGCGTAAAAGCAAGAAGATAGAGCTATAAAATTTAGAATTACATCACAAAGATAAGTAGTTGCATATTTGGGGATTAAATAGGTAATAAGAGCTAAAACAGAACAAATTACTATTCCCTCAAAGTTTCTCACCCAAAGAACAATAGAAATGATAAAGATAATAGAAAGCAAGTTCATCAATACCTTTTCTTGCTTATATCTAACATTAAGAATTAAAATTGCGCATCCCCATAAAAGGCTTCCAAGATAACCCGCCGATAATACTATCCAACGAATACCGCCGGCCGTGTAACACAAACCGCCTTGATTAAAGCTCAACTCTATTCTTGCAATTTCGCCGCCGGTTAAAACTGCTGAAATGCCATGTGAAAGCTCATGAAAAAAAACTGTCAGATATTTAATAGGCAATAATAAGGGGGATTCCCAGAAATATATCGCAATTGCTAAAAGAACAAATGACCAAAACAGTCCAACAGAATTCGGCTCTTGTTTTTTCACATCTTTTTCAACTGTATTATACATAAGTTTTACCCCAATACTTAACCAACTGCTTTAATCTAATTCAAAACACTATCTATTTCAACAATATTTTTTTATGATTAAAATAGGAAACACTTTTGCCGATTAAGACAACATAATGTCATATAAAAGATTTTACAGTATTAGCTCATTTATATGTTTGCTTCTCATAGCTCTTATATTAAACGGAGCGGCGGTGAGAAGAACTGTTCAGCGCACCACGAATGACACCTTGCCAATAGGCAGTCCAAACTATGAAGCAATGTTTAGCGACGGTAAATTGCGTATAGCTATTTTTTGGGGATACGATCACCCGCGCGATACAATTATAGGCTCTCTGCCAATATTCACAACCTTAAACGGGAAAAAACTTTTTTATAAAGGTCTTCCTGTTACAATCGAAGTCGGTATGATTACACAGATAGACAAAAACCCAAAAAACATTTTTAAAATGGCCTTAGAAGACCCAACCGTTGATATTGTCATTTACTCCGGACACGCCAGATACGGCGGTGGAATGGCATTTTCGTCATTAAATGATATTTTCAAATGCGGAAACGGAGATTTTATAGAAGACAGACACAAAAAGCCCTATAAAATCATCAAAGCAACATCAGAAGATCTTGACTCAACAATATTTCCCAATAATTACAAAATTGTATTCTTGAATTGCTGTGATTCAGACGGGCATTTTAGAGAAAGCTGGAAAAGAAGATTCTTTGAATGCGGATCCCCTATTGAATTGTTAACAGTTGAATATCCTGTGTTCAATTTCTACGATCATAAAAGAGTTTTAAATCTTTTACAAAACATGTTAACTTTTGCAGACTGGAAAACTATAAAATCACACTATGACTCAGAAATTTACAAAAGAAGAAACAGACTAATAGTGGATTCGGCATATAAAAGCTCGGGCAAAAGAGTTAAGAAATAGAGTCGGCGCGCGCAGATTTGTGATGTTGTTTTTTCACCGACATTATTATTAATGCCAAATCAGAAGCTCTAACACCGGGAATATTAGCTAGCTCGCCCACAGTCTTAGGGCGCACTCCAAGAATTTTGATTTTCGCCTCATGACTTACTGCCACAGGAAGATTATCAAAAAAACTGTCATCGAGCGGTATTTCCTTCATCGACTCTTGCAAATCAAACTCTTTTTGCTGTTGAACAAGATAGCCGGCATATTTTATTCTAGCCTCGACCTCCAGAGCAGCAAGTTTATCTAGATCATTTATTTCCGGAATTTGATTTACAAATTGTTTTAATTCAACATCCGATCTTTTAAGAATTTGAGCCAGAGATACTGAAGAAGATGGCTTGGGAACAGCGAACTCAGGAAAAACGTCTTCAAGTTTATTGGGAGTAAGAGTATAAGACTCAAGTTTTTTTTCTATAGTCGACATACAATTTTCGCGTTGCCTTATTTTTTCTGCTTTTTGCAAAGACAAAACGCCTCTCTCAAAGCCGATTTCAGACAGTCTTGACTCTGCATTCGTCATTCTCAAGTTTAAACGAAACGGAGACCTTGATGTGAATACCCGATAAGGCTCAGTTATACCGAGAGTTGTGATATCTCTGATCAATAATCCGGTATAAGAAGTTTCTGCGTCGAGTAAAAGCGGAGGCTTTCCTTTAATTACGGCAGCGGCATTTATCCCTGCCACAAGCCCTTGAGCGGCAGCCTCTTCATACCCTGATGTTCCATTTATTTGTCCGGCCAAAAAGAGATTCTTTATTGATTTAGACATAAGAGTCGGGTGCAAATCAATCGGATCTACAATATCGTATTCAATTGCATATCCCGGCCTGGTTATTTGTGCGTTTTCCAACCCCAAAATTGTTTGCACGTAGGCCTCTTGAACGTCTTCCGGTAAGCTTGTAGAAAGACCTTGCAGATAGATTTCGCTACTGTAATACCCTTCAGGTTCTAAGAATACCTTATGACAGTCTTTATCCGGAAATTTGCTAAGTTTGTCTTCAATAGACGGGCAGTATCTTACTCCGGTGCCTTTGATTATCCCTGACATCATTGCAGAACGCCCAAAATTTTCTTTAATTATTCTGTGAGTTTCTTTATTAGTATGTGTTATATAACAAGGCCGGGTTTCAAAAAGAGAAGGCTCTGACCAAAGCGAAAAAGGTGCAGTTTCATCGTCGTTATCTTGACGTTCTAATCCGGTAAAATTTATACTCGAAACATTTACTCGGGGCGGAGTACCGGTCTTAAATCTTGCTATAGGCAATCCAAGCTTCACCAAAGACTCGCCAAGATGATCTGCCGCAGGCTCACCGGCTCTTCCGGAAGAGAAGTTCGTGGTGCCGATATGGATTTTTCCACGCAAAAAGGTTCCGGCTGTAATAACTACAACAGGCGCAAACCAAGTTTCTCCCGAGATAATTTTAACTCCCGCAATATTACCGTTTTCAAAATGCAAATCAGTAACCATCGCTTGCAATACATAAAGACTAGGTTTAGTAAAAAGAGATTTCATCATTCTACGACTATAAGCCTCTTTGTCTGACTGAAATCTATTAGCTTGAACCGCGATTCCCTTTCGGGTATTTAGACGTCTCCTTTGAATGCTGGTTTCATCAGCAATTACACCCATCTCACCGCCTAACGCATCGATTTCTCTCACCAATTGTCCCTTCCCCTGGCCTCCTATGCTTGGATTACAAGGCAAAGCTGCAATTGTTTCTAATGTTATGGTGAACAAAAGAGTCTTAAGACCGCTTCCTGCGGATGCTAGGGCTGCTTCGCAACCTGCATGGCCTGCCCCTACGACAATTACATCAAATTCTTTATTGTTCTTCACGTTTTATTAGCCTAATGACAATGTTTTTTCAACCAACGAACGAATAATTTCATTGGGGTCCGAGACGTATTTTACAAGCAAATCTCTTGCTTCCGGCGTTCGCTTTCGCGACAATATTCTTATTGCGGCTATTTTTATGCCTTCGTCACCAATTGTCAAAGCTTTCTTAATTAAAATCATTTGATCTTTGCCCATGACAAAAGCAATGTCTCTAACTGCCGAATTCATCTCGCTCAAATCATTTGAACACAACCGCTTAAAGATTTCGGCAGATCTGGGCTTTTCAAAGCCGGAAAGCTCGTTATTAGGCTGTTCTACATTCGAAACGACCGTATTTAAAGTATTCGGAGCGTCTGAAACTAGGTTTTGCGGAATAGGCGCACGAGGAATGGAGGGCGATGTTGGATTTATAGAGGGAAAAGTCGGCGCTGAAGGCAAAACCGAAGGCATCGGCGATGGCACAGTCGGTGCTGAAGGCAAAACCGAAGGCTTCGGCGATGGCACAGTCGGCGCTGAAGGCAAAACCGAAGGGGCAGAAGGGACAGGAGAAGCCGGGTTAATGAAATTATCAGGATACTTGTTTTCAGACTTTATTGGCACATCCTTTAACTTTTCACACAAAGAATATGCAACTTGAGCAACAACCGGATCAGGGTCTTTACATGCAGCATTTAAAACCTGGCGGGCCGTGCTGTTGTTAATATTACTTAAAGCTTTAAGCACGCTAAGGCGAATTCCTTGATTAGGGTCTTTTAGTGCTGCTTTCAACAATGTCAACGATGCTTGATCGCCTATTTCACCCAGAGCAAAAATAACACTGTCTCTTAACCAAACTTCTTGGGATACTAACATTGCCTTAAGTGTTTCAAAAGCTTGTTTAAAACCATTTTTAACTAAATATTTAGCAGCATTAACTTTGACACGATTTTCAGTATCGCTTAAAAGAGTCGCAATATTTCTTTCACAGCCTCTTATCTTTTGCTCTTCAATAACTTCGACAGTATTCGCACGAACTCGCGGGTCTTCGTCTTTCAAACACTTAGCTAATGTGTTTAAACCTTTTTCCCCTACACTTCTAGCATAAGCTTTGACCAAACCTGATTTAACAATCACATCTTTCTCGTTGAGCAATATTTGTTCTAATAATTCACTATTTAAGGGCACTTGAGAATCCAGAATAATTTTTAACATAAGAAATCGACGTTGAGAAGATTGAGAGTTATCAGACATCAACTTCAAAATATGAGGTACAACCCTGTTGTCTTTTACATTTATCAAAGCCTGCAAGGCTGTTAAAGCGACTTCTTCTATTGGAAAAACAACCAAAGCCACAAGATGCTGTAAGTAACCTGACGGTCGACCGGTTTGTAATTTTTTGATGTAATCCAATAAAAATATAACATCATTAATCTTTTTAATATCAGGCAAAGAAGGGTCTAAAGGCTCATTAAAAAGGCTTTCGCAGTCATCATTCACTAAAAAAGGATTGGCTGATTCAACAAATTCAGGTTCAGCCTGAGTTGGAATAGCGGGCGGAATCTGAGGAGAGGGAAAATCAGGCTGAATAAGGGGTGGAACCGATGGAGTGCCCAAAGCAGACGGAATAACAGGTGGAACCGATGGAGTGCCCAAAGCAGACGGAATAACAGGTGGAACCGATGGAGCGATCAAAGTAGCCGGAGTTGGGTCTGTGGTTGGAATCGGAGGGAGCGTAAAAGGGGCTGAAGACACTGATGCAGGTGGCGTTTCGCCGCCTTTCAATCTTGTTATAGCAGCTAAAGCCGCTATTCTTACTTTTTCATCAGTATCATTTAGTGCGACCTCAATATGTTGTATCTTTTCTTCGGCCGGCATAACAGGAAAGTTTTCTAGCTGCTCTACCGATCTGATTCTGACTTCGGAGGATATAGATCGAAGATTTTGAATCAGTAATTCCTGTCTTTTTTTATTTAACATCTTCTTCTCCGTTTAACGAATTAGCATGCATCTTCTGACTATAAACAGCTAAAATCAATGCTAAGTCAGTTTTACTGACAGCTCCTTTTTTCACAGCTTGCGCAAGATCATCATATTTATCTGATTTTATCACTAATTTTGTTTCTTGTGACAAAATTTCCAGTTTTAAATCAAAAAAAGAAATAGGCAATCTTATTTTTTCCAAAAATTGAGTTTGAACAATTTTTTCTTTTTCACGCTCTGCATAACCTTTATATTTTATATCAGTTTCCAGAGAATAAATTTCATCAGAGTCGGTTAGCACCTTAGTCTCTTCGAGGAGATCCATCAACTGATTATAACCTAAGCCGGGTCTTTGCAAAAGTTCTATGCAACTGACTCTTTTCTTTAAGTCACCGGTATTAAGCTTTTGCAACATCTCGCGATTTTCTGTTTTTGGCAACAAACTTAAATCTGACATTCTGACTATTTCATTTTCAATTCTGTTTTTCCAGGCCAGTATTTTTTCATATCTGCTCTGCGAAACCAATCCAATATCATAACCGTCTTTAATAAGTCTTCTTTCAGCAGAATCGTCTCTCAGAGTCAATCTGAACTCAGCATGCCCCGGAGTTATTCGGTATGGCTCCGGCCTGTCCCAAATTGAAAGATCATCAACCAAAACTCCAATATAACTTTGAGTTCTTGATGGCCAGTACGGAGCTTTATTCTTCAAAGCAAGAACAGCATTGATTCCGGCAATGAGACCTTGCGCCGCAGCTTCTTCGTAACCTGAAGTTCCGTTAAGTTGCCCCGCTGTGTAGAGTCCCTTAACTATTCGGCTTTCCATTGTTTTTCTGAATTGTCCGGGAGAAAGAGCATCGTATTCAATGGCATAACCGTATCGAAGTATAACAGCATTTTCAAGACCGGCAACACTTGACAAAATATCTTCTTGAGCAAGCGGGGGCATTGCTGTTGTTAAGCCCTGCAAATATAACTCTCTCGAATCTCGCCCTTCGGGTTCAATAAATATTTGGTGAGTAATCATATCCGGAAATTTCAAAATTTTTCTGTCAATAGAGGGACAATGTTTAGGGCCCTCATCAGTTATATTTTCCAGCACTAGGGGACTGTTTGGCAGATGTCTTTTAACGGCTTCAACAGATCTTTCGTCTGTAAAGGTTAAAAAGCAAGATATTTGATTCTCATATCTTCTTAATCTGTCTTCCCAGGTAAAACCTCCGGAGTCAATATCACCCGGTAATTCTCGAAGCTTTTCAAATCGCACGGAAGTGTCTAATACCCTTGGTGGCGTTGCTGTCTGAAGCCTTCTGACATTTATACCATTTTTTATAAAAGAGTCTGATAAACCCGTTGCCGCGCTTTGATTATGTGGGCCGCCGCTCCAAGAAGATTTACCGAGAATAATCTTTGCATTCAAATATGTACCCGAAGTAACAATAAGTTTTTCACAGGTAAAAATTAAACCTGTTTCAAGCATTATCCCCTTTATAATGCCGTTTTCAACAAGAAGTTCAGTAACATGCCCCTGTCGCAATACTAAGTTAGGAGTTTTAAACAGTGTCTCAATCATCCTTTGTCTGTATAAATACTTATCGGCTTGAGCTCTTCTTGATCTGACAGCAGGCCCCTTTGAAGTATTAAGCCACTTCATTTGCAAACAAGTTTCATCGATACAAGAAGCCATCTCCCCGCCAAGCACACCGATTTCTCTCACTAAATGACCTTTACCCGGCCCTCCGATGCTTGGATTACATGGCATTAAAGCTATTGTTGAAATATTTAAAGTGACAAGCAATGTATCTGCACCAAGCCGTGCAGATGCTAAAGCTGCTTCACACCCTGCATGACCACCGCCAACAACAATGACCGAAAAATGTTTATTCATAACTAAAAATTATTTTCCAATGCAAAAACGTTCAAAAATTAAATCAAGAGTGTTCATATCAACCGTTTCGCCATTTACTCTTCCTAATTCTCTTACAGTTTCCTCCATATCTATTGCAAGCATATCTTGATAATTTTTACCGATTCCTTCAACAGCACGTTCCAGTGCAGATACGGCTTTATCAAGTGCAGCTGCTTGCTGAGCACCCAACAAAACCATTTCATCAAAATTAGCCATTCCGTCACTTTTAAAAATATCTGTTAATGCTGCAAAAACCTCGACTAATCCGGTTCCTTCTTTGCATGAAAGGTTAACAGTTTTAAAACCCTCAAATAGTTTCCTGCTGATTTTTTGAGGTAAATCTGTTTTATTGCAAATTAGTAAAACATTTTTATTTAGATTTTTTAAGTTATCTATGATTAGCTTGTCTTCTTCCGTTTCAATAACAGAACCATCAAAAACTCCGATAACGGCATAAGCATCTTCAACAGCTTTTAAGGTTCTCTCAATTCCAATTGCTTCAACTTTGTCACCGGGCTTTCGCATACCTGCGGTGTCAATAATCTTAACCGGAATCGAAGCTATCAAAATGCTTTCTTCAAGGGTATCTCTTGTTGTTCCGGGAATATCTGTTACAATTGCCCTGTCTCTTCCCAAAATGCAGTTCATTAAACTGGATTTTCCTGAATTCGGTTTTCCCAGTAACGCCACCTTTAAGCCCTCTGAAACAAGAGAACCATTTTTTGCATTATCAAGAAAGATGTACAATTCATTCAATATTTTTCTGAGTTCTCTGCCAACTTGGTATTCATCTATTGACTCAATTGCATCCTCAGGAAAATTTAAACTTGCTTCAAGTTGAACAAGATGTTTGAGAATTTTTTCTCTGATTTCAGCAACAAACTTAGACGGTAACCCGTCTAACTGATTTAAAGCCATTGTAGCTTGAGTAGTCGTGTTTGCGGCCAATAATTGTGAAATGGCCTCTACTTCGAGTAAGTCCATTTTTCCGTTTAAAAAGGCTCTCTTAGTGAATTCACCCGCTTCTGCCGCTCTTGCCCCGTTTGTTATAAGAAGCTGCATTATTCTGCTTACTACAACCGGATTTCCATGCGCTCCGATTTCAGCGATATCTTCACCTGTATAAGAATTTGGTGAAAGATAGGTCGTAACAATTACCTCATCAATCACCTGTTGTGCTATAGGGTCGACAATTTTTCCAAAAAAAGCAGAATAAGGAAGGGGGAAAGTTTTTTTCCCCCCCCTAACAAATATTTTGCCGAGTATTGCGAAGGTATTTGGCCCCGATACTCTTATAATGCTAATTGCAGCTCGTCCCTGTGCTGTAGAAACAGCAGCAATCGTATCAATTTTTGGCTTATACATCTTCTTCCAAGAACATGGGAACCGCAGTATTTTCTGAGGTATTCGACAACCCTTCAGAATCGCTGTCTTCTACCACAAGAGGTTGCCATTCATTATTAGCATTTGCTGCCCTTTTCTTATTATGAACAGGCGCAATAACTACACGTCTCATAGGTTCAACGCCTTTTGAGAACGTTTCAATTTCTTCATTGTCTTTCAACGCCATGTGAACTGTGCGTCTGTCTAGTGTAGACATGGGTTCTAACTCGACCGGACGATTCCCGGAAACAGCTTTTCTGGACATTCTTTTAGCTAACATTATTAGATTTCTGTAGCGTTTTTCTCTGTAACCTTGGGCATCGAGAACAATTTTAGTTCTCTCGTCTTTGCCTTTATTGAAAACAATATTCATCAAATACTGTAAAGAATCGAGAGTCTTGCCATGCTTACCGATAAGCTGGGAAACATTATCGCCGCTCGCATCAATTACCCAAGCACCGTCACGAATAAAATCATTGAGTTCAACTTCTTCAACGCCGACATTTTTTGCTACGCATTGTATTAAATCAAAAATCTCACCATACAGAGCATTGTTTTTGATTTCTTCGGTAACCGGTTCTTTAGGTCTTTCAGGCAAATGAATGTGCTCCTCTGCTTCGGAAAAATCTTCTTTACTTTCATATGACCTATCGTTGCGCTTATTATTTCTTCCTTCTCGACGGGAATTTGACCTGAAGTTATTTCTGTTTCCTCTGTCATCTCTGTTGTTATTATTATGTCTAGGTCTTTTGACAGGCATTTCGGAAAGGTCTTCCGCTTCTTCAAAATTTTCTGCAACCGCTTCATTAAATGTTGGTTTTTCTGCAATCTTTTCTACAAGCACCTCTTCAACTTTTGCAGGTTTCTCTTCAATATGGAATCTAATTTTAAACTCCTGCCTGCCCACAAAACCAAAAATTCCTCTTGCAGGAGCTGATAAAACTTCGCTTTTTGCAATTTTTTCATTTGAATCAAGCTGTTTTTCAGCCAAGGAATGAGCCTCGTTTTCACTTTTTGCGATAACTTCGATAGTTCTTGGATACGTCATATTATTCCTCCTTCATTGCAGCCATTATGCGATTAGCTTGATACTGCTGCAAGATTCCTAACACACTGCTTGCAAACCAGTAAACTAACAAACCTGCCGGTAATGACCATGTAATTACAAACATAAACATTGGCATCATAGCCATCATCTGCTTTTGTTGAGGGTCAACAGAAGCTTGTTTGGCTTGGGTTACATACATTAAAATAGCAATAGCTATAGGCAAAATAAGTAAAGGATCACCCTTTGATAAATCAGCTATCCACAAAAACGGTGTTTTCCTAAGTTCTACAGCAATTCTTATGGTGTTATACAGCGCTATCAAAACGGGAAGCTGTAACAACAAAGGCAAACAGCCACCCAAAGGGTTAACATTATTTTTTTGGTAAAGCTTTAGTATCTCTTCATTAAGTTTTTGAGGATTGTCTTTGAATCGATCTTTTAAATCTTGAACCTTTGGCGCAATTTTTTGCATGGCAGCCATTGACTTCGTCTGTTTTAAGGTAAGCGGATAGAGAACTATTCTCACGACTATTGTCAAGAGTATAATTGCCAAACCGTAATTTGGAAACAGAGAATAGAAAAACTGTAAAATACGCATTAACATAGTACTCAAAAAGCCATATTCCGAAACAGTCGGGCGATTAACCTTCATAAGTTCGTCAAGAATCATTGGCCCTGCGTAAACTTTGAATGAAAGGCTTCGAGAATCATTCGGCTCAAGAGCAAACATAGGAAGCACACAATTCATCAAATGTCCTCTGTGCTTAATCTTCTTTCCGTCTTTTTCACCTTGAACATCAAAAGCGACGGCGTTTACCTTTACTTGAGGAACAGCACTTTCAATTAACACACAAAAATATTGGTCTCTTATGCCAACACCATTTAAAGCCCCGGCAACTAAGCCGGCCGAATTTAGCTTAGTAAAATCCGAAAAAGACTGAACATTGCCGTTTGCTTCTAATCCCAATAGGGTTGAAGGCCCGAATGGATCCATGAAAAGGCCGGGACCGAACGACATCTTAACACTGCCGTTGGTTTCATCACCGATAACGGTTTTTCTGTCATTTAAGTTCGTGACAATATACTCTGCATCAAAAAAATAATTTTTTAAAGAAAAAGTAAATCTCTTTACAAGCGAAATACTCTCTTGACCGTCTTTGGGAGGCGGAATATTTGCTATAGCACGAATAACTACAGAATTCAGCTGTTCATCTTCAACTTCTATTTTATAGCCGGAACTGAAGTCGACACCGACTATGTCTGCAGTAAAAGGCTTTAAGAAGTTTTCTTCTAGTTTCACACCCTGATCTTGAAGAGTTGAAGGCAAAATATTTTCTTCAAAATTAGAGCCTTTCAAATAATATACCGATGGACTTCCTGTTTTACTTGAAATAACTACTCTCAGAAGATCTGTTTCGACTGTTACATCTTTAAGACCGTCGTTGTCTAAGTCGTCTAAGGAAGTTGTCAATATGGATTGATTGCCGGTTTGAAGTTGAGCAAAAGCAGAAATTTCAAGAAAAAAACAAAAAAACAGCAAAAGAAACGAGCAGAATAAACTGCTCGTCTTAGACTTAACGCGAAATATATTCATTCGATGGTTGTCTCCGAAATTCTAGATCAAAATTTTTATTTAACAGGGTCATCCCCGCCCTCACTAAATGGATTACACCTGCATATGCGCCAAAAACCCATTATTCCACCTTTAACCAGCCCATACTTAACAATTGCATCGTATGTGTAATGGGAACATGACGGGCTAAATCTACAAACGTTACCTAACAATGGGGAAACCCACTTTTGATACAAGCGAATTAGAGCCAAACCCAAGTTGGCAGGCAACGAAAACATGCCTTTCAAAATCATATAGCCTTCACCGACATTTGTCCTTGGACATTTTTTCAAAAGCCCAATCACAAGCCAACTTCAGCCTTGCGTAAGACAATTCGGCACATTTAGTGCTTACCCCAAAAACCACTTCTGTCATTTCAGGTAAAGAGTCACTTGTTCGAACTATCTCTTTTAAACGACGACGCACCTTATTTCGTTCTACCGCCTTGCCAAATCTTTTAGGAACAGAAATAGCGAATCGAAAAACGAGTCCGGCGGTTTTACGATAATAAAATACCAGCCCATTCCGAAACACACGGGTTTTTGCTGAATAAACTCGTCTAAATTCGGAATGAGCTCGCAATGTTGAGCGAAAAACGCTCATGGGTTTGCTCAGACTGTCAATTTTTTTCGACCACGTAGTCTGCGACGTTTTAGAACGTTGCGACCGGAGGTAGTAGACATTCTTTTTCTGAAACCGTGTGTTTTTGCACGTTTACGTTTGTTAGGGTTATAAGTAAAGCTCATGGGTCATCTCCTGAGAATAAAGTCCTAATATAGGTGATTCAGGATATAGTAAAATTTCAATTTTGTCAAGTGATGTACATTAAAAACAAGAAAAAGAATTTTTAAATAATTGTTTTTTTTATTCTCTTATATATGATAGAATCTCAGAGCAAATATAATATAATGCTTGGCAACAAGCTTTTGGAAAGGATATTATTTTGAACAAAAAAAATGAAATCTCGTATTTTAAAGTTCCGTCAGCCTGGGACAAACTCCCGGCCTCTGAAAACGCAACGCTCGAAAAAAGAAACAATGAGTATCTTAAATTTATCAGCGAGTGCAAAACCGAGAGGGCCACAATAAACTATCTTAAAAAACTGGCCGATAAAGAAGGATTTAAAATGTTGCCTGAACTCGGAAAAGGCAAAAAACTGAAATCCGGCTCAAAAGTTATGTTCATTAATAAAAACCGCGCAATGGGTCTTGCCATAATTGGAAAACGCCCGATAGAAGAAGGTTTTAGAATGGTCGCGGCTCACCTTGACGTGCCAAGAATCGACATTAAAGCCCAACCTCTTTATGAAAAGCAAAATCTTGCACTATTCAAAACACATTATTACGGCGGAATAAAAAAATATCAATGGGTTGCTCTACCTCTATCTTTGCACATATTTGCAGTAGACAAAAACGCCAAAACACTGAGTTTCGTAATTGGTGAAAAACCCGGCGATCCCGTTTTCACAATTAGCGACATAGCACCTCATGTGGGGCACAAAGTCCAACTGGACCAAAGAAAAGCCAATGATACAATAATGGGCGAAGAACTCAATATAATTGTCGGGCACAAACCCGAAGCTATGAGCGGCAAAAAAGACGAACCCGAAGCTCCAAACAGAGTTAAAGCTGCCGTATTGAAACATTTACAAAATGAATTTAATCTCACAGAAGAAGACCTTGCTTGGGCTGAAATAAGAGCCGTACCTGCGATACAACCAAGCGAAGTTGGCTTTGACAAAGCTATTATCGGCGCCTACGGCCATGATGACAGAGCCTGCGTATACGCGGGATTCCAAGCTATAGCAGAAATTAAAAACCCGGAACACACCGCCTGCGTCCTATTCTTAGACAAAGAAGAAATCGGTTCTACCGGACCAAACGGAGCACAATCAGAATTAGTAGTTGATTTATTAGCCCAGTTAACTGAAGCAACTTGTGGCGACAGCTCTTATGCAACCATCAGAAGAGCGATTTGCGAAACACAAGTGCTTTCTGCCGACACTAACGCTCCCATGGACCCAACCTTTGAATCTGTAAACGACCCCATGAACGCGGGTGTTCTCGGAAAAGGCGTATGGGTAACAAAACATTCGGGTAAAGGCGGCAAAGCCGGAAGCAGTGAAGCTGATATTGAATTTATGGCACTAATCAGAAAAATGCTCACAACCGAGAACATTCCCTACCAATTCGGGGAAATGGGCAAAGTTGACGAAGGCGGCGGCGGCACAGTAGCATACATGCTCGCAAACAATAACATGCATGTAATTGACCTTTGCTTACCTACACTGAGTCTGCATTCGCCTTTTGAACTAATTTCCAAAGTTGACTATCACTACTCTGTAAGCGCATACAAAGCTTTCATGCAAAACCATTACTGACAAAAACAAAAGGGCTTAATTCGCAAGAACTAAGCCCTTTTATATTTTGTTATAAAGGATTCATAATTTGGACGCAGAAACTCTTGAAAAACTTATCAAAAACGGCAAACCGGCCAATCCTGTTTATATTTTTGGCGGGCCCGAAGTTTTTTTAAAAAACAAAATGTTTGCGCTTATGATAAACAAACTCGTTCCGCCCGAAGACAGACAAGAGAACGTATTCAAATGCATTTGCAGCGGAAAAGTAAAATCTGAAATTCTCGACTCAATATATGGTTTTTCATTCAATCTAAGTCCTAAATTATTTTACATTCAAGATTTTGAGTCTTTACCGACGAAACAAAGAAAAGAATTTACCGACACTCTCCACGAAAACGGCATTCCACCTAACACAATAATTATATTTACCAGCTCAGATCAGCGAACATCAAACGAATTAGCCACAAAGTTCAAACAACAAGCTGATAAAATAGACTTTTGGACACCATTTGCAAACAAACTTCCAAGCTGGGTAAAAAGTGAAATGAGCAATCAGGGAGCAGAAATCACCTCTGACGCTGCCGACCTTTTGATAGAGCTTCTTGGCTCAGATCTTTCAATTCTTTATCAAGAAATTACCAAATTAGCTTTGGCAAACAAAGGAAAAATCATAAACTTACCTGAAGTAAAAAAAAGCGTAAGTTATCAAAAACAAAACTCCATTTATGATTTTTTGAACGCTTTCACGTCAAGAGACATCAAATCATCTGTTAAGTCTCTCGAAAGTCTTATAAAAAGAGGAGAAGCGCCTCAAAAACTGTGGTTTATACTATCAAAACAAGTTCGTGAAATCAGACTTTTTCATGACATCAGCAAAGATCGACCCGACATATTGGCCGAAATTAAAAGATATTTGACACAATATTCAGCAATTGCTAATAGAACTGACTATAAATCAAATCAAGAAAAAAAAGAGATATTAGCAACTATCCAAGAAAAATCGGAAGAAATCCCCGAAACAATCGTAAAATCTCTCGGCCTAAGAGACCAAACCAAAATCAAAAGCCTGCATTACGCTTTAAACTTTAAACATTCAGAACTTATAAAACTATGGCCGGAATTACTTAAAACCGACTTGGATATGAAATCCGGCACCACAGATCCCGCAACACTGCTGACTACATTTATTCACAAATCTCTTTCAGCTTAATTTTTTTTAAATAAGCGAACTAAAATCATTTACCCGGCGTTGTTTTATTATATTATAAAACAACGCCGGGTAAATGGCTAACAAGCATCAGCAAAAACAACCGATAATTAGTTTTGGAGTTTATTTACAGCCTTCATGATGCGGCTGATTTTTCTTGCAGCTGTTTTAGGATGGATATAGTTGTTAGAAGCAGCTTTAGCATATTTACTGCAAACTTCTTTAGTAGCGTTCGCTATTTCCTCTGCAGGCTTTTTGCTTTCAGCAGCGGTAAGGGCTTTCTTGCGAAGAGTTCTGAGTTCTGATTTTACCGTAACGCGAACAAGATGTCGCTTAACGGCTTTACGTGCATTTTTTGCAGCTGATTTTGTATTAGCCATGATATTCACCTTTCATAGTTCAATTTGGAATTTAAATTGTAGCACAAAAAAAAATAAAATTCAACATTCATTTTTAAAAAGTTGTACACAACATAATAAAAAAGCCTAAACATACGTTTAGGCTTTTGCAACTTTTAAGACAAGTTATTTGATTTCATGATAGCTGATCATATATAAATCTTCACTGTAGTTTGCTGTTAAGATTTGACCGTTTGAGGCAATAACCCTTTTACGTGGAGCTGCCGGAGAAAGAACCGGACTGGAAATTATATCGACACTGCCTAGTTTTTTCCCTTCCGGGGTACACTTATAAATTCTCTCGCGATAAATAATTCCGTCGATATCGCATACGACCAAACCGACATAAACATTACCTTTTTCGTCGCATCCGTATACTTCTCCGCCTGAGAACCAAACATCTTTCGAGTGAATCAGTTCATACTCAAACTCGGCAATTTTTACGGTAGAAGTGGCATTGTAATCTTTTTGAATAAAAAGCTCGGCTTTTTTATCAGCGAACTGCAGCCCATAAAGCCCGCCCGCAGTGCTTTCAATTATACTCAAAGTTTGATTCCCGGCATAAATTCCGCGCAACTGCCCAACTTGATCAACACAAACCTTACCTTTTGCAACAGGCAGAGCAACAAGCAATTCGCCTTTTGAATTAAATTCCATTGAAGTGGCGGTTACAAATCCTTTTAGGACATTTTTTATTTCACCGTTTTTGTCAGTTACAAAAATTTCTCCGGAAACATTATTGAAAAATGCAAAGGTATCATTATTGTATACTGCAAAATCCATAATATTAAGGCCCATTTCGGCCAAAACGATCTGATTTTCAACCTTATTATCTTTGCCAAAAAGCTTAAGACGCTTATTAACGGAATCTAAAACCCAAACTTTGTCTTCGGAGACAGGTCTAAAGGTCCAGGGCATACCTTCTGTATAGCGTTCCAGATCTTGCAAAAACCCACCGACTTCGTCTTTTTCATTACCAAAGGGAATTTCATAGAGTAGGCTGGGCATTTGCGCAGCTGCCATATTTTTATGGTATTTTAGATTATTGATCATGATTGGCTTACCGTCATCGGCAGGCTTATCAGCGTCAAACACAGAAGCCCCTCTTTGGCTCATGAACAACCATACGGCAGAAGCTAAGACAACAACAACAATTAACAAAACAATATTTTTTATATTCATAGAATATTTATATCACTTTGTTAAAGGAATTCCAAGTTTTTGAGGATCTACCGCAGTGCCATTGTATTTGATACGCATATGCAAGTGCGAGCCGGTAGTATAAACGCCTGTATTATCTGCTAAAGCCACTTTTTCACCCGCAGAAACTTTGTCTCCGACAGATACCAGTGATTTCAAAAGATGACAATAAAACGATTCATAGCCGTTTGCATATCTGATAATAAGATAATTGCCGCCGCCTGACTCATAACCTGAAGCAGTTACCACTCCGCTGGCTAACGCATTCAACCTTGAGCCGGAAACACATGGCAAATCGACCGCATCATGAAACGATGACCTTACACCTGTTACAGGGTGGGTTCTATATCCGAAAGGTGAACTGATGTACTTTGCGGGAGGTTCATTAGGATAAACCCCACCCCAACCACAACTATCTATAGCTTTTTGCGAGATTATTACACCGGCATCTGTCGATGATGAGGAATTCTGCCAAGGATAAACAACAGGAGTCTTTCCGGCGGGTTTAAAGGCGGTAGAAACATAATTCATATGAATATAGCGTGTTTGACCATTAATTATGGCTTTATACCAAACGCCTTTTTTGCCGACTATACTAACCGTGTCCCCTGTTCTCAGACTGCTGACTACGGTTTCCCATTCGCCTGTTCTTACATTTAAAGTACTGTTTCCTACTTCAACGGTACCTGTGATGGGGGGATCAAAAACATCCGGATCTGCTTTTGCTTTACTTTCTTCGTCTTTTTTAGCAGCCTCTTTAATACCATCATCGGTTGCCGTAGTTTTAGAGACTTCAGATGAAGTTGAAGACTTTCCTACGCTTACTTCTCCTGCGGAGAAGGGGTTTACAGACTCAGCAGACCAAAGAGTCGGTGTGGACACAAAACATATAAGTAAAACAACAAACAACAACGAATAGATTTTATTCATAAACTACCTCGCTTTTACTTTCGTTCCTGTCAAATTATACTATATAAGTTTTTAAAAGTTTAAATTTTGTTTTATAAATTACAGACTATCGTACAATAATTAACTTTCTTTTGTTATTGAAATGAATTGAATAAAAGTTTATACTTCGAGTCTGTTACCTTACTGATGTATTAAATGGAGTTTTTCACAATTGAAAGTAGATTTTCTAAACGCACTTACCTCACTTGAAGCCTTCAAAGAGTTTTCATATCTTGATGAAAAAGATGTGAGCTTTTTACATACATTTGAGGATTATCGTGGATTTGCAATCAGATTTTATAATGGGGGATCCAATGACCCCTGGAAAGCCTTTAAATTTGGTGCAGTAAAAGATTTGTCGATCGAGGAGCTATGTGATTTTTCAAAACTCCCCTTTTCCTCTGATTATCGTGATTTTGCAAGCAAAAGAATTAATGGTGAATTATGCCGAATTATTATAGTGCCTTTTCACGTTAAGCAATCACATTTGGCAGAGTTGGTAACAGTTGTAACTTTTGACACAAAATTTCCATATGAAGAATGGTGTATTTTTTCAGAACACATGGCGGGGCTTATTTGTTCAAAATACCGATTTCCTCTTCACTTATTGTATTCTGAGCACGATGACCCAGAGAAACTGCTCGTATTTCTTCACGAGATCCAGAGTCTGCTTAACACAAGCAGGATGATTGACGCATTGCCGCCGGGAAACCCGGAAAAGCAATCACGAGAGTGGTTTGAAGACGATTCTCCGGTTCTTATTTCTTTTTTGCAAAAAATTGTTCATGAGTTCAATATCTTGGGTGCATTTATTGTTCAACAAGCTGCTCCGAATTTCTATAACCAAATATCTCTGATAGCTACTGATGACAGCACTGACTATGAACTTGACGTAGCTGATATGCTTGAAGAAATGATGAGCAAAAACCCGATCAATATTAATCCAAAAACTCAAAAACTTGTCATTAAAACCGGGAAACAAGACTTCCCTCCTTCCAAGCCAATTCCTTTAATTTTTTCTTGTCAAGCAGGCGGAGTAACATATGGACATTTTGGAGTATTAGTTTCGGAAAGGCAAACTCACCGACATATAAACCCCAACTCAAAGTTTATTCCCATGCTTGCAAATCAGCTCGGACTATACTTCAGCCACTTCTACCAGTTACGCAAAGAAGCATTACACGGCAGAATGCTTCAACAGATTAATCAAACATGCAATACCATAAACTCTTCTGTGGACATAGGAGCGATCTTATTCAAATTGGTTGAAAGTCTAAACTATCTTTTTGGTCAATATTCGGGAGCTATTTTGTTGTTTTCAAGAGAAACGAGTGAGCTTGAAGTTGTAAACTTCTTAGGCGACAGAATCCCCGACGGCGTAACCGTTGATCCTGTGAGCGCTCTGGGGGCTCCCATACTGGAAGCCATAAAAGAAGGCTCTGTATTCGACAACAGAAATAAAAAATATAATTTACCAATTCGCTATGTTCTTCCATTAGCAACTACTCCGCAAACCACATCTTTCTCTGAGTTTGTACCAATGCACTCTCTGGGCGGTGTTCTGCTCTTTGAATCAGAGAGCAATGCAAGACTTACCGAAGAAGACTTAACCAAGCTTATTCCCATACTGTTAAACGGAATAAGCGCTTCATTGCAGGTAGCATGCAATTATGAAGAAAAGCTGGGCACCATAAAAGATCTTGAAGGCTTGATGGCACGCTTAAACGATTCAGACGGTTTGTTGGATGAAATGATTTTAATCATCAGACGCTTATTAAAAGTTAACAGAATTTCATTTTTGGAAACCGAGGATTCAGGTAATTTTCTTGTCATAAAAAAAGGCTTTGGCTTACCTGAAAACATAATAAATACAAGAATCCCCATCGGAGAAGAAATATCTGGATATGTTGCTTTGCATCAAAAGTCTTGCCGAATTGACGACATTGAAAAAGAGGGTCTCTTCAAAAAAAGGTCCAGAGAGGCTTATTTCAACAAATCTTTGCTTTCGGTTCCGCTTATCAGTCAAAGAGGAAACCTTAAAAGACGTGTTTTAGGTGTTATTAACGTTAACAACAAAACAAACGGTTTAACATTTACAAACCAAGACCAACAGTTGCTTGAGGCTGTGGCTCACCTTGTTGTGACAGCACTTGAAAACGTAAAATTCATGTATGAAGAACATGAAAAGAATCTCTTAGAGCGCCAGCTGGGTGATGCGAGAGACATTCAAATGTCGCTGATGCCAAAGACTTTTTCTGACTTGCCGCTTTCAATGGATGTTTTCGGCAAAAGCAATCCGGCAAAACACATCGGAGGGGATTTTTTCGATGTAATTGCTCTTGATGACGGAAGATGGTTAATAGTTTTAGGCGATGTATCCGGAAAAGGGATGCCTGCCGCAATACTAATGGCAATAACGAGAATGATTATTCATAGTGTTGTCCAAGACTGTATCGATCCGGTAACAATTTTGGAACGAATAAACACAAGACTCTGCAAAGAGCTCGACTCATATCACTTTGTAACTTTGCAACTTGTTGCCATTGATCCCAAGACCGGGGAATGCGAAATGTCTTCTGCGGGACATGGGCCATTAATGGTAAAACTTAACTCATGTTGTCAGCTCATAGAAACCCAGAGCGGTGCCCCTGTCGGAATAGTGGGTTTACCCGCAATTTATCACAAAGAACCGTTTAAAATGATAAAAAATGACATTCTGATAATGTTCACAGACGGGTTAACCGAAGAGCGTTCTCCTGACGGAGAAATGTTTGGCAACGATCGAGTTATGAGCATAATGAATGTAAAATCAAACAATTCAGCAAAAGAACTTAGTGAAGCCCTTATAAATGCTGCGGTCAGTTGGCGTAAAAACGCTGAAGCTCACGATGACCTCACTGTTCTTGCTCTTAAATTTAAAGGGACTCAGAATGAATAACTCCAAATACGTTGAAACCCTGAACTTCTACGCCGTATTGGCCCAAAAGACAGCAGAAAAAGTAGATCCTCATTATTCAGTCGAATCTATTATTGCCGAAACAGTTTTGTTTATGAACGCTACCTCGGGCTCAATTATGGTTTACGACAAAGAAGAAAACTGTTTAAAACTATACGTTTCTGCCAAACACCCTGCCGTCAAAAGCGATAATAATCAGAAAGGGCCTATAGCCAAAATCTCTATAGGAGACGGAATTGCCGGCAATGTATTTAAAACCGGCATAGCTGCAATAAGTTCGAGCAACAACGATAACAGCTCAGACACAAAGCTTGTCAGAAAAGCTGACAAAGGCTCTTTCCTTTCTGTTCCTCTCAGATTTAACGGACATCCTATAGGCGTAATGAACCTCAATCGATCAGAGGGCTTGGAAAGTTTTAACGAAAATGATCTTGCTTCATTAAAATCAGTTGAAACAATGATTTCCAGCCTTATTGAAAAAGAGAGACTTATGAATACCATTGAGGAAAACCGTCGTGAGATCGCGGGGCTTTACTCAATGTCGACAATTTTATCTAATTCAAAGGATTTTGTTGGGCGAATAATAGAATTTTTAGAAAAACTTTCAAACGAACTTTCACTTGAACATTGTGCTGTGATAGAAATTAAGACAGATCGCCATCAAAAAAGCAACGCCCCAAAGATTTCTCCTTTTGAAATAATTGCGGCTCATAACCTTGGCGAAACTGAATTACAGCAAATGTTTACCTCTGTCTCAGAAAATTTAAGAGCTCAAATTTCGGCTCCTGCAAACATTTACCAAGATTCGGAAGTGGAGGCGCCTTTTTCACTGAAGTTTAATAATCATGGCACAGAAAAAGAGATGTATTGCCTGCCTTTACTAGTTGAAGGCACTCTTTCTCACATGCTGTTGGTAAGTCGAAAGTATCTTAAACAAGACAAGCAAGAAGCAAAAAAGCACTACAGATTCTTATATCTGATTTCTCATAATTTGGCTTCTTCCATTTCAAGAGAAAAAATGTTTCAAAGAATTCAAGAAGACCAAGACATATTACTTGAAAATGCCACTAGGAACCGAGTTTTTCTTGAAATTAGCAAAGACTTGGCCAGTACTCTTGACCCCTATTGTATTTTGCAAAAGGCCTTCGATCAGTTCAGAAAAGTGATTGCATTTACTACGATTTCTATATTGCTCTATGACGACCTTGACGAAAACTATCGCCTCATAGTACAGCCTTGCAAGCCAATTTCAGCACGATACCAAAAAACATTGTCTGACACAATATACAATTTATTTGTGGACTACCCTGCAGACCCGCCTCTTAGCAGAGGAATCTACAAAGAATTTGCGACCTTTAAACCTCAAACCGCTGAAAATAAGAGCGAAGAAGCTTTTGTACATGCTTTACATTTACCTATCATCTTTGGAGACAAAGTGAAAGGCTTGATTCATCTTGCAAGATCTGCAGAAGACAAGCCTTTCAACAACAACGACCTGGATATAACTTCTCAATTCACCGGTATATTTATAACCAGCATCAAAAATGCTATGATTCATAAAAGGACAGAAAAACTTGCTTTTACCGACCCTTTAACAGAGCTATTCAACCACCGTTATTTTCAGGAAACCCTTAATCATGAATTCATAAGAGCGAAACGTTACAATAAACCCTTGTCTCTGATGGTTATTGATATCGATTTTTTCAAAAAATTTAATGACAAATATGGTCATTTAGTCGGCGACAAAGTTTTAAGGCATGTAGCGGGTATATTTAAAAGTTCTCTCAGAGAACAAATCGACACTGTAGCACGCTATGGCGGCGAAGAATTTGCTGTTATTTTACCCGAAACTTCATTAGAAGGCGCAGAAGTATTTGCGGAACGTATAAGGTCTTCTGTAGAAAAAACCAAACTTAAACATGAAAGCTCTGAATTGTCTGTTACCCTCTCTGTCGGAGTTGCCTCAACAATGACTACGAACTGCGAAAAAACGTCGGCTCTTATTGAAGCTGCCGACACTGCTCTTTACAGAGCAAAGGATAACGGCCGCAACAAAGTCGAAAAATATACCGAAAGAAAAATATAACATGGAAATAACTCAAACTTTCGATAGATTATCTAAGCTTTCAGATATCACCATGGCCCTATCATCGGGCATGGAACTGAATAAATTTCTCGACACGCTTGTTAAATCAGTAAAAGAATCTATTAAAGCTGATGAAGCATATATAATGCTTCTTAATCGCGAATCTTACGAATTGATCTTGTCTTCGTTTTCAGGGCCTCGCCGAAAAAGGCCTTTAAAAATTAAATGCACTGATCGCAGGATTATTTTGAGTTCAACGGAAGAGTTTGGATTCGCCCCTTGTCCCGTCGGCCGAAAAATGAATAATGAAAAGAAGCTCAAAGGCGAATTTTTAATGCTTTTTAACGCATTTTCATCGAAACAAAGACTAATATTTCCGGGCGACATGTTTGACCCTATATTTTCCGGCGCTCCACAAAAGAATGCCATGGTAATACCTCTACAAACGAATACGCAATGTGTCGGCCTATTAGTTTTAGGCAATCTGAGAAGCAAATCAGTTTTTTCAGTAACGGATCTTGAAGAAGCGACGATTTTCGCCAACTTGGCCGCCATGCATATTGAGCACAATATATTCAAAGAAGAACGAGAATGCAGGCTACGGGAAATGGAAAAGTTGAACACCCTTGCAAAGAGGTTTTCAGCGACACAAACCCTTGAGGGCCTTATCGGCTTGTCATTTGAGTATTTAACCCAGCTAATCCCCCACGAACTTGGAATAGTAAGTCTTTTTGAGAAAACATCAGAAACACGATATTACGTTTCTGAACTCCATCTTGAGCCATCAAGCTTAAAAGCCTTAAGCAAACACATTGATGTTATTGGCGAAGGAATTGCGGATAAAAAACCGACAAAGTTGCTTTCACAACAAATTTTTCTGCCAAACACCGATAAAAAGCAATTTAATAAAGTTTACAGACGTAAGCTTCACTCTTTTTTGACTATTCCTCTTACCTTAAGAGGAAAAAATATCGGCTTGATTAATATTTCATCATCAAAGGAAAAGGCTTTTTCCAGAGAACATCTGCAAACCTTCTCCACTCTTGCAAATTTGCTGACCACTGCCATTGAAAACGTTAAAATCCGTCTTTATCTTGAAAGGCGTATTGACGAAGTATCAGTTTTGTTTGAGATTACTCAAGCGATTAACTCAACCTTAGTTTTAGATGAAGTTCTAAATTCAATAGTTAACTTTTCAATGGAAATGTTAGGCGCATTAAGATGTGAGCTTCGCTTAATCAACGAAACACAAGAATTGCTTGAGGTTAAAGCATCCAGAGGTCTTTCACGATCGTTTTTGACTTCTGCGGCCATAAAAGCCGGGGAAGGCATAATTGGCACTTGTTTTTCGGAAAAGCACCCTATTTCTGTGATTGATGCGCGAAAAGACCCTCGAACAAAGCACACAAACATTGCGAGGGATGAAAAACTGGCAGGTTTACTTGCGGTTCCTATAACTCAAAGAGGGAAGTCTATCGGTGTTATAACCACTTACACCAGCGAGCCACGAGATTTCACCCAAGAAGAAATAGATTTAATATCAACATTTGCCTCGCAAGCCAGCATTGCAATAGAAAACGCAAAATTGTATGCTGAAATGAAAAGACAATATTTATCAATGGTAATGGCTCTTGCAGCGGCAATAGAAGCCAAAGACTCCTATACGCATGGACATAGCACTAAAGTTATGGAATACGCCGTAAAAATATCTATGGAAATCGGACTTTCTGACGAAGAAATCGAAACAATCAGATATGCGGGGCTTTTACACGACATAGGAAAAATCGGCATAAAAGACGTAATATTGTCAAAACAGGGAAAATTGACCGAAGAAGAGCTGCATGAGCTTCATAAGCACCCTGAATACGGCGCGAATATAATGGAAAGAGTAGAAATGCTCAAAGAAATTGCTCCCCTGACTCTTTATCACCATGAAAAATATGACGGTTCCGGCTACCCGTTAGGCTTGAGAGGGAATCAAATCCCGCTTGGAGCCCGCATATTAGCGGTAGCCGACACATTTGACGCAATGATAGCTGACAGACCCTACCGAAAAGCGTTTCCTTTTTCCCATGTTCAAAAAGAAATGCAAAAAGCTGCCGGGACACAGCTTGATCCTGAAATTGTAAACATATTTTTCGAAATTTTACGAAGAGAATCGGTTTATTAAATGTATTCTCAGTTTTTCAATAATGAGGCATCGGCTAACATCAGATCTCTTTTATCAAAAGAAGTATGCGAAGTACTTCTTAAAATAGGTTGTTTCGCTGACAAAAAGTCTCTTCGGGTTTTTGCTGTGGGCGGTTTTGTCAGAGATCTGATATTAAACAAAGCAAATTTTGATATTGACATTGTTGTTGAAGGCGATGCAAAGTCATTCGTAACAGAATTAGCCTCTGAGTTTAACGCAGAATTCAAAATTTTTGACAGATTCCATACGGCGAAAATCTATTCAGAAAAAATCAATTTTGACTTTAGCTCATCAAGAAAAGAAACGTATAAATGCCCCGGCGCATTACCCGAAGTGACTTTCAGCAACATTTACGATGATCTTTTCAGGAGAGACTTTACCATAAATGCGATGGCTCTATCACTCAACTCAGACAATCTTTTTAAAATTGTCGACTATTTTGGCGGAATAAAGGACCTTGAGGCTTCCGTAATTAAGGTTATGCACAAAAAAAGTTTCGAAGATGACCCTACAAGGCTTTATCGAGCATTAAGATTTGCGCACAGATTTGGCTTTAAACTAGAAGAGGAGACCAATTATTTATTTAAACAAGCCATAAAAGACAAAAGAGTGTCTTCATTATCGGTCAAACGAATTGCATCAGAGATATCCAAAATCTTCAAAGAAGATATGCCCGAAACAATAATCGAAGAGCTCACCAAGAATAAAATGCTGAAACATTTTGCCCACAATGTCAGAATACCGCCATTGGAACCGCTTGGAGTCGAAGACATTTTATCTGCAGATCTTGAAGCTATTTATTGGATATATTTTCTCTCACAAATGCCCCCTACTTTTAAATCAGAAACAATAGATCAATTGGGATTACCTCATTCATCAAGAGTAAAAGTTCTTGATGGTCTTGATGCCTTTAAAAAAATACCTGCCGCACTCGAAGAATTAACCTGCCATGACCACATCAAACTTTATTATTTGCTTAAAAAGCACTGTATAGAAGGACTGTTAGCTTTAAGCTATTTTAAGCTGAACAAAACAAATTCAGAAAAAATCATTTATTATCTAAAAAACCTCAGATTAATTGCGCCTGTTATAAACGGAAAAGATTTAATTGATTGCAATATTCCTGCAGGTCAGCACATTAAAAACATTTTGAATTACATTACGGAACTAAGACTTGAAAATAAGAGTCTAAGTAAATTGGAGGAACTGGAAATTGCCAAACAATTATACGCGAATATTCAACATAAAAACCCATCCTAACGAACGTAATAACGGCATAAAATCACACGCATTCTCAATTATCGGTATTATTCTTACGATTATGCTCGTCATATTAGTGTTTCAGGGCATTACAGAAGTGACAAAGTCTTGGATAACAAAAATATTCTTAATTCCTATAATACTCATATCTTTATCCGTTCACGAATTTGCTCACGCAAAAATAGCGGTATTTTTAGGAGACCCGACCCCTCGGCTTATGGGGCGCCTCTCTTTAAACCCATTAAAACATTTAGACCCGGTAGGGACAATACTTTTGCTTATTGCTAATTTTGGGTGGGCGAAACCTGTTGTGGTAGAGCCTTCTAACTTTAGAGACCCTCAAAGAGCAATGGTTTCTGTAGCTCTTGCCGGTCCGATATCAAATATGGTGTTGGCTTTTATCGGAATGCTTTTTCTAAAGATTTTAAGTTTTTCTCAAAGTTTTTTAATAGAAAACAACTACATACAAATCTTAAACCTATTGCCCTTAACATCAGAAATAATTAACACTTTTATAGTTATAAACCTCGGCTTAACAATGTTCAATTTGCTTCCGATTCCGCCGCTAGACGGTTCGAGGCTTCTTTCATACTTTATGCCTTTAAAATACAGGCATCAATATAATCAATTTGAACAAATGGCTCCCCTGATTTTGCTATTTTTCCTTATGCTCGGAGGATTAAACACGATTTTAACCCCTATGGTGAGGGCATCTTACAATTTTTTAGCCTCGATGTTTTTTTAAAAAGACACATTACAAGGTGTTGTCATAATACTGAAACTTAGCCAATGCCTTATTTTTGGTGTTTTTATTGTGATGATTTTCTGTCAGAAAGGCCAACTCTTCGCTACAACCTAAATTTCGTAACAAATTTGCCCCTCTTTTATCGTGTTTTGCAAAATCGAAATTACAGACGGCTTTTAAGACTTTAAAAAACAAAGACAATCGCATTTCTGTTTTGCCAATGTCATGAACCAAAGCCAACTTCAAATACAAATCTTTATTTGAACCATCAAAGGTCATATCTTTTGTAATTGCCTCAAAGAGTCTTAACAAATGAGCTTTTTCCGTAATACTATGTTTTTCGACAACCGCCTTCAATTCAGGTGTAAGAGTTTGAATTGCGTCTTCCCAGGCTTTTAAGCATAACTTAGGTCTTAATTCTTGTTTTACTTGCCACAAACGATACTTCAGTGTTTTAAACATTATTATTTTTGTTTACTCTTAATTTTGTTGAATCTTGCCGGCCACAAATGGCTTAATCGTTCCGAGATAATTTTTTCTTTACCGTATTCTGTCGGGCTATAAAAATTTAAGGGCTCGTAATTGTCGGGAAAATAGCTTTCGTCAGGAACAAACGCTCCTTTGAAGTCATGTGGATATCGGTATTCTTTTCCGTATCCAAGTTCGCGCATAAAAGAAGTCGGCGCATTTCTCAGATGAATGGGAACAGGCGAACTATTTTCTTTTCTCACAAACTGCCTCGCCGCTTTTTCCGCAAGATAAACCGCATTGCTTTTTGGCGCCGTTGCCAAATACACCGCCAATTCAGCGATACAAACATGTCCTTCGGGGGGACCGATGTAATCAAATGCTTGCGCAGTTGACATGGCAAGAGTTAAAGCGAAAGGGTCTGCCATGCCTACATCTTCTGCGGCAAATCTGATCATGCGCCTTAAGATGAAGCGACAATTTTCGCCGCCCTCAATCATTCTGTATAACCAATAAAGAGCGGCATCAGGGTCTGAACCGCGCATTGACTTATGAAAAGCAGAAATGAGATTATAGTGTTCCTCGCCGCCTTTGTCGTATCTGATTAGACGACTTTGAAATGTTTCTGCGATTAATTCGGGCAAAACAACCGGCTTTCCGGAATTCTTTTGTCTGGCCACCTCCACACAAGTTTCTAGCACATTCAAAGCGATTCTGGCGTCTCCTGAGGCGAGAGCGGCTATTTGCTCAATACATTTTTCATTAATTTCGACTTTAGGATCAAGACTTAGCTTCTTATCTTGTTCAATAGCACGCAATAAGATTGTTATAAGCGCAGATACCGAAACGGGTTTTAACACAAGCACCTGGCACCTTGAAAGCAAAGCTGAAACCACTTCAAAGCTTGGATTTTCGGTAGTTGCACCCACAAATATGACGGTTCCCGATTCTATGTGCGGAAGCAACGCATCTTGTTGCACCTTAGTAAATCGATGAATTTCGTCAATAAAAAGCATTGTCTTTTTACCGGATCGCCGCCTCAAAGAATTTGCTCTGTCAAAAGCTGCTTTCAATTCTTTTATTCCCGAGGTGACAGCCGAGAGCTGTATGAATTCAGCATCAGACTTTTTTGCCAACACACGTGCCAAAGTTGTTTTACCGCACCCCGGTGGGCCCCAAAGCAAGATAGAGCCGCTTAATCCTGCTTCAATAAGCATGCGCAGAGGCTTTTTGGGCGCTAAAATGTGTTCTTGCCCCAAAATATCTTCCAATTCCATCGGCCTCATCCGGTCAGCCAACGGCTGATAAGGAGCCTGTCGTGAAGTTTCGTCTTGTTCTGAAAACTCAAACAAATCACTCATACTTTTTGAAATTTTCCCTTAATTTTTCGAGAGTAATATTTGGATCTTCAATAATTATTTTTGAACCTGAGATAATATCTACAAACCCAAGCTCTCGTCCATATCTTGGAACTATGTGCTGATGTAAATGATCAATACTTGCCCCCGAAGCGTATCCTATGTTGAATCCGATGTTAAAACCATTCGGCTGATATATTTCTTCGAGTTGTGTAATAGCGAAATTTCTTAATTTATTCATTTCGGCCTGCTCTTTTTCTGTCAGCTCTCTGGGGTCTACAATGTGTCTGACGGGAAATATAAACAAATGTCCCGCATTGTAAGGATAGAGATTAACACTGCAAGCAACTGTTTCGTTTTCGAAGACCAGCAAATTTGAAACAACCGGATCTTTTTGTAATATTGAGCAAATTATGCAGTCCACCGCCGGCCTTTTATGCCCTCTGAGGTATTCCATTTTATTCGGAATGTAAAGCTGTGATTTAAATGTCATTTTTTCACCGTAAATATAGTAATTTGAGAATTATACCACAAAAATTCTTCGATAATTGCAGAAAATTTGTAATGCCTGTGCTATACTTGTTTAGAAAATCTCGTAAATCTGGAGCATCTGACTAATGAACACTCGGTCTATCATATTTTTAATGCTTGTTTCTACAACTTTATCGAATTTTGCTTTTGCGGCAACTGATAAAGCAACTGACTTAGGTTATTCTGCAGAAATCGTTAACGAAGTTAGGTTAATAAATGATAAATCACTCAAAAACGACATTGACATTAAACTGAATAAAAAAGTAAATTCAAACGTTTATTCTGAATCAGATGCTGTTCAAGAACAGTTAACAGAGCTTGGCTACACAAGAGGTTTTGTTTCTTGTCAACCCTCTAACACACGAGAAGTCAGAAGCGATGTTTTACAATACTGGAGCAGAAACGGCATAAAAAACAAAGAAATAATACCGTTAGACCCCGCCCTTGCTTCTGCCGTTGAATACAACATAAAAAGCGCCCTAAACAATCATGGTTATTCGATTATTAAGTTTGAATTGTTGCCCACAGTGTTTCCAAACATAATGAGGGGCGACATTCGGGTTGTAAAACCAATAAAAGCTAAATATGCCTATAACGAAATACAGCAAAATTTAGCACAAGTTAAAGATATTTGTGTTAAAGCCGCCACAATAAATGCAACTTGTCATCTTTCAGAAATGACTACTTTCATTGTTGAAAATCCAAGAAATAATTACTACTACGAAAAAACAATACTTAAGCCATAACAAGACATGATTTCTTCACAGAGCCACACAACTAGGTTAATGATTTATGCAATGATCTGCACACTTATTGTTGCTTTTGGCGCAATAGGCTCAGTCATCGCGTCGAATCTTGGTGAACAATACACACTCATGGGGCTGTTCATCGGAAGCGCTCTTGGTGCTTTTATTTCAGTTTATGAATCCACAATAATCGGTTGTGTAGTCGGAATGATTGTCGGTGCAATTTCAGCTCCATTCGTGTTTTATTTAATAGACTTAGAAACAGCGTGTCTTCTTGTTTTCACCATAGCTTTATTAGGTGCAATTTTAGGTGAACCCATAGCAGGCTTCTGGCGTGAAACACAAGATGACACCGAGGATTCCAAAAGAGATGCAGAGTCAGAGGAGTTAGATAATCAATTATGATAAATTGTCCGAGTTGCGGTGCACTGAATAATGACGATTCAATAAGCTGCATTGCGTGCAACAGCTCTTTGAGATCGGTTTGTCCTCAGTGCATGACCCACAATTCTCCCGGATCCGCCATTTGTGAGAAGTGCGGACGAATACTTGTCGAAAAAAGCGATGCCCGAATTATACAAAAACGCTTAAAAGACCCGATAGAAGAAATGTATAAAATGACTTCGCATAAAAAAGAAACAAAGAAGAGCTACAAAAGCTCTTTTATGAAGGTTTTTGCCGGGGCTTTTGTATTTGCAATCATAAATATAACTCCAATTTTAAGCGGTCATTTCATATGGCAGTTTATTTTAACATTAACAAGCGGTGTATTCACATTATGGGGATTAGTTGAAATAACTTTTTTATTAATAGATGAAGGCGATATAACCAAAAACCAACCGTCGGCATATTCTGAAAACAGTTTTCCTGAAAAACCGCCGGTTAAAAACACCGCTTATTCAGAGTCTTTTGAACAAATTGAAACAGAACATCGTCGTGCAGTTCCTTCAGAATCCATTGGTCACAAAAGAGACGACGGAATAATTGCACCCATAGAAAACAAAAATGAGATTAACTTTGTTCCACCCGCCGAACCAAAACATTTTGAAAGTTTGGCAGACTTTTTGGCAACGGGCATTGAAGAAGAAATGACTGCCGTAAATAATAAACTGAAACAAACTCCCAACAATTATGCTCTGCTAATGCGCTTAAGCCAGCTGCATGAAGAAAAAGGCGAGATAGACAAAGCAATTGAAAAACTTGATAAGTGTATTAAATTAGCTCCTGAAACGGCAGAATTTTTTCTATATCACGGAACCCTCTTAAGACGCATTGGAAAGCTTGATGCCGCAAGAAAATCTCTCAACAAATCAGCGGAGTTAAATAGTTTTGTATCAAAAACATACTATCAGTTGGGCGTTTTAGAGCTTACTCAGCAAAATTACGTTGAAGCAAAGGCCATGTTTCAAAAGAGCATACAACTTTCTCCTGACGACCCTTATGCTCATTATCAGCTTGGTATAACCTATAACAGTCTAGGCGATAACAAACTGGCAATAATGGAAATTAAACGCGCCACCATACTTCACCCTACAGATTCTTACGGGCACAGCAAACTAGGTCAGCTCTACCAACAAACGCATCAGCTCGACAAAGCTATTTCTGCTTATTCCCAGGCACTTGGAATTAAGAATGCAGACGCTTTTGTAATTGAGCGGCTTGCAGAAGTACTGGCCGAGAAAGGTGATTTCGAACGCGCCGCTACATTATTTCAAGAAGCGCTTTCGGGGCAATTTCACCCCGAGACCAAAACTATGCTTTCTTTGGCCAAAGCCCTTCGACACCTCGATAGATTCGAAGATCTAGAAACAATTACCAATGAAGTTTTAAGACTCGCCCCCGGCGAAACAGAAGCCTCTTTTTTAAACGCTGTTTCGCTGATAAAACAAAATAAAAACGAAAAGGCTAAAATAATTCTTGAGCGCATAACAGAGAACCCCGGTGTTACTTATGAAGCCTGGATAGAACTTGGCAAGATTTATCAGTCAGAGGGCAACGCAGAAAAATCTGTAACTGCCTACATAAAAGCCACAACAAATGCGCCTGACCAAGCAGGCATATGGAACAACATCGGCATTCTGTTATCAAATCAAAAAGCCTACGAAGAAGCAGTAAAGGCATTTAGGAAGGCTCTAAGCTTTGACTATACCGATTCAAACATTTTTGCAAATCTTAAGGCAGTTCAAAACAAGCTTGAGGCTAACTGTAAACGCATAATTGAAGCCAGACAAAGCACATTGGCCAGGTCTCCCGACGACATCGAATCTTACCTTGATATGGGTAAAGCATATGAAATGCTTGAAATGCCCGACGAAGCAATCAACTGCTACACAAAGTTGCTCGAAAAAAAGCCCGCGCACATTAGAGGCCTTATGTCTTATGCAGAGCTCTTAAGAAAAACAGGGCAACTAAAGATGGCAATCAGATGTTACCGCGAAATCATAAAAATTGACCCCGAAAACACTTCGACGCATTTGTTTTTGGTTCAGGCAAATCTAAATTTGGGCTTTATCAATGACGCTTTGTATCACGCAAATATAGCTGAAGGCCTTGCTCCGAATGACCCGAAAGTGCATTTCTTGCTCGGAAAAATCTATTTGGCAAAAGGGCTTGCTCCTCGCGCCCTAAAAGAGTTTACTCAAGTATCTTCTTCAATCGCAGATCCGGACATGATAGCTTGGGCTGAGCTTATGAGAAGAAGACTTTCAAGGACAAATAATTAAGTGAAAAGAAATATCCGATTAAGAGTATTTTTTTGTATGTTTTGTTTTTTATCGTCCGGCATCTGTTTTGGGCAAAATGATTCTTTTAGCCCGCCAACTTCCGAAACTTCGGTAAGAGACCTACTTGAGGGGCATCAAAGAACCCCTAAGGCAGACACATACTACCTTATAGCTCTCTCAGAAGCAAGAAAAGGCAACAATGAAGGGGCTTTTAAAGCAATAAAAACAGGACTTGCAATTAACTCAACCAACATTAGGCTTTTAAACTTGCAAGGCGCGTTATTGGCACGTGAGGGTAAACTTATTCAGGCCCGAAAAATTTTTATGATGGTATTGAATCTCGCGCCTAACGACGATTACGCAAAAACTAGCCTCTCAACAATTGAACACAGCATGCAGCCGGTCAGAAAAATAGAGCCTGTAATAAAGCGCCCTGCCCTTACAGCAGCTCCCGAAGCGCCATTATCGCCACTAAACATAAAAAATGATAACAAAAACGAAAATAAACTGCTTGAAGCAGAATACTTCATTGAAGTTAAAATTAAACAGCAATGTTATCATAATATGGCAATGATAAAGCGAGCCCAAGATGCATCTTTAGAAGCTAATCCCAAAGAAAAAGATTTTTCTGTACAAGAATTGGTTGAAAAAAAATATTTGATATCTTTGCCTATTTGCCCCAAGAGCGGAATATACAGCCGAAAAAACAATGATATAATTTGCGATAAACATGGAACACAAACAGAGCTCGGAGCAGAAGTAGCAAACGTTTACAGCGAATTTAACAATGGCATGCGTTCAAAATTAAGCAGAAATTATCTTGACGCATTAAAGTCATTCGAACAGGTTGTAATACTTTATCCCAAATGGGGTGAAGCACATTTTCAAATGGGCGACACACTTTTTAGACTTGGCGAAACAGACACCGCATTAGACTCATTAAGAACCTCATTAAAACACGAACCGGGCAACCTCGATGCCGAATTACTTTTAGCAAACATATATTTCAAGAAGGGCATGAAAGCACCTGCCCTAACCATATTAGATCGCATAACCGAACAGCATAAAGGTTCTGTTTACGCATACGCCGCAAGAAGCATAGCTAAGTCTATCAGATCAGGACGCTCATACTACGAACTCTTTCCTCCTCAATAAAAATGAACACAATTGCCATTATTTGTCATCCCGAAAAAGAATATCTTTTGCAACTTCTCGAAAATATTTTTGAGTGGAGCAAAAACAATAAAATAAAAAGCTTTATACTTCCTGAAACCGCACAAATGTTCGGATTCTCTGAACATGTCATGCCATTTGATCAACTTGTTAAAGTAGCCGAACTGGCCATTGTTCTTGGCGGCGACGGCACTATTTTAAGCGCTACCCGCAAATTTGCTCCGTATAAAATCCCTGTTGCGGGCATTAACTTAGGGCATCTCGGTTTTTTGACGCTTGATGAGCCCAATAATGCGATAAAAACTCTTGAGACTCTCGTAAAAGGTGAATACACAGTCGAAAACAGGATGATGCTTGAAACAAGCGTGTATCGAAACAAAAACTTAGTTTATTCAGGAAACGTATTAAATGATGTCGTAATACAAAAAGAACCGCGATCCAGAGTTATAGACATTGATATATCTATCTCCGGAACACCCGTAAACACATATCGCGGTGACGGGCTAATCTTTTCGACTCCCACAGGCTCAACCGCCTACTCTCTCTCGGCGGGCGGTCCCATAGTATCCCCAAGCATGGAATTAATCTTGTTATGCCCGCTTAATTGTCATACTCTAAGCGCAAGACCCCTAATAACCCCCGAACATGAAACTTTGTCCGCTCGCCTTTTCTGCACTCAAACCAAAGTTGAAATCGTGTTAGACGGCCAAGAGAGTTTTATGCTAGAGCCCGACGACGAAATTATCGTAAAAAAATCTCAAATCAACGGGCTCATAGTCACATTTAATCCCAGAAACTTTTACTCACTATTAAGAAAAAAGATGCATTGGCAATAAGCCAAAATTATTTATAGCCCTGTAGGCATATCTATAAATTCATATTCTAACTTAAATTCCTCAGCAACTATCTTGCCCAGTTCTTTTACTCCCCAAATTTCGGTGTTATAGTGGCCTGCGCTGACGAGATGCACCTCTCTTTCACGACAGGTGCCCACGTTTTGATGTAAAACTTCACCGGTTAGCAAAACATCGACTTCTCCGTTGTAAATTTCATTTGCAGTCAGATAAGAGGAGCCGCCTCCGGATACTATTGCAATGTTTTGAACGGTTGGTTTTCCAAAGTCTAAATGGACCATTACCTTACCGATATTTTTCTCAACCAGTTTTTTGAAATCTGCAATTTTCATGGGTTTTGTTAGTTTGCATAAGCAACCAACAGCGCCGCTCTTTCCTGCTCCGAAAGGTGCTGTTACTTCTGAGCCGATCAGCTTTGCCAACATAACATTGTTACCAAATACAGGGTGTGCATCTAACGGCAAATGCATGGCATAAAGATTGAGGTCCGCTTGTACGAGAATTTTAACAACTGCTGTATTTATGCGGTCTAACTTTGTCCACTCCCCGCCTTTCCAAAACAACCCGTGATGAACGAGCGCAAAATCAGCTTTTCTTTTGGCGGCTTCTTTAAAAAATTCTACATTGGCGTCTACTCCCGACACGATTTTTTTAACTTCTTTTTTACCCTCGAACTGCAAACCATTATACGAATAATCGGGCATCATAACTTCGGCAAAAAGCATATTCAAATGTTTTACAATATCTTCACGCGTTACTTTTATTTGTTTTTTCATCTTCTACTCCAATCAGAAATTTTATAGGAATTAGTCATATCAATACGCACGCCGGAATTCTTTGCTGTGCTGTAACTAGCTTTTAAGCGACTTGAATTTAACTGAGAATCCATGTAACCAAACAAAATTTGGTCACTCAACATATTTCCAAAGTATGCCAAATCCATTTTTTCGTATAAAGTGGGATCAATAGGCACCCAGCCCTTATTATCCAAAAACACCTCACACCACGCATGACCGATCTGGGTTTCTTTATCCAAATTATCTGTCGTAATCAAAAATCCATTGGCCATTCTCGCCGGGTAGCCTTTTTTTAAGGCTAAAGCTATTAGCAACATAGAATATTCGGTGCAGTCAGAAATAGCTCTATTAGAAAAAATCCACTCCACAGGGTATTCAACACCATTCTCACGATACTCCAACCCCCTTCCTATCGCCATCAAAGCGTTTTGAAGAAAATTCCCGGGCTGTTTGTCAATTCTCTCGTAAAGCCTAATTAGATTTTTGTCATTGAACGAAAGCCTCTCGTCAAGCGATAACTCTTTAATATTCTTAGAAAAACTATCATCTTGTATCCTTGCATTAAAGGTCGCTACAGTTTTGATCCGGTGCACAATTTTAAGCTGAATTCTCGGAGACAGCATCTTTCGGCTTACAACAATTTTTTTAACTTCGGCACCGAGATCGTCTGCAAAAGAAACGGTCTGGACAATCCCCCTTGAAATAAGCTCTGCGCTTATAACCTCTGCCTTTTGGTGTTTATCAATATTTGGAATATTGCGATAATATAACTCAAGGTCGCCGAGTCTCGAAGCATTCTTTATGTCGATATTAATTGTTTCCGTAAATTTATAATCTCCGGGGCTAAGCGAGCGCAAAATTTTTACAGCCGTCATCTTGTTTTGATCATTTGGGAAAGCAGTAATCGTATCTTTGCAAATTGAAGCAAGATTTTCGTGCTCACCTGCCAAAAATCGTGCGCGAATATAAGCGTAATGCGCGAACCCCTTCTTATCTATATTTTTAGCATTCTCAAAAGCTTTTATCGCCGGCCCGTATTCTTTTTTGCCAAGGTATGTTAGTCCGAGAAGGTATGACAAATATCCGGTATCATCATTATTTGCAGAGTCTTTTAACACCGAAACAATTTCTTCTTCGTAGCCGCCTAATGCTTCTAGGGCTCTAACGAATTTTAAAATGATGTCCGGATTCTTTGGTTCAATAGACTTAGAATGAAAAAAATACGCAGCCGCTTTTTCGTACTGCCCCAAAACCATATAGTTTGTTCCGATGCTGTAAGGATACTTATAGTTGCCCGGCTCAAAATTCATCATAACGATCCCTACTTTTATAGCATCAAGTTCCATGTTTGGTATGTTATTTAAAGCTATCAGCCTATTATTCCAAAAGGTTTTTTCAGAGGGCAATATAGCGCAAGCTTTTTGCAATAACTTTTCGGCAAGACCGTAATTACTGTTTTCCATAGCTTCTATCGCCCGTCTGTTTAATTCAACACACTCATTATAGGTTTGAGCGTCAACTTTGACCTTGTCGAAAGGTGCTGTTGTATCTATTTGCAACGGCTTATATTTTTTATTTGAGCCAACATCGAAAGAAGTAAAAAACGCATCAGTTTTATCGACAGCAAAAACCTGCGTCAGAGTAAACATCAACAAACAAAGCATTATTATTCTTTTCATTTTATCCTCAGTTTAAAGGTATATCGAGACGCTCAAAAAGGACTTTCATCTCGGCATCGCCCGGCATTGTAAATATTGTTTTTCTCTTATTGTATTTTACAAATGGATATAATCCAAATGCTTCCGAGCCATCTTTTGATACAATTACAACTTCACCCGGCGGCAAGTCTAACAGAGGACGACGATTTTCGTTCAATGAGGTAGCCAAAGGCCCACCCAAGTCTGCAAACGGCTCTTTTGCTCCTTCCGGAGTCTTCATGACAAATATATTGTTTTTAATACATTTAATGCCTTTGAGAATAGCCGTAAGCCCTTCTATTGCCTGCGGAACCGTTTCAGCCAAAGGCTGAACGGGAGCTCTCAAGTATTCTTTAAGTTCACGCATAAGCATCAGCGGGTTTGATTCTGAAGATTCGCTCATAATGCCTGCAAGCGTAAAGGTAAAAAAGAGCGGATTACCCCTTGCGGGCTTCATGGCCATAACAAAATTGTGCAAATTTCTTAACGCTGTCGCTCCCACAAGCTTGTTCTTCAAGCACTGAAGGATGTTTTGAGCAAGCACCTCTGATTCTTCGGCGTAATAAAGACATGATTGAACAAAACATAGATTAAGAAAAGCAATAATACGCGTTAAAGTCTCATCAAGATATTTTAGCTTTTTCGCATCATCAGATTCGTTATATATTTTTTCAAACTGTTCGGTTAAAAATGCGGGATAATTGTCAATTATTTCTTGAGCATCTCCGGGAACAGGAGGTCTCAGTTCTTCTACTGCTACCGGCGCGGCTGATTCAAATTCAACTTCTTGCGAAGCTTCTGACACACTCGAATAGCCGTCAACATCGGGCGTTTCAACCAAATCGACAGTAGCGGAGGGGTCGGAAATATCCGAAATATTGTGCGTTTCATAGGCATGGGAATTATCGAAAGTATGGGAAGGAATGGAATTCTCGGAGGTGTCGCAGTTGCTCAAAGCCTCTGCTGTATCGCCTGTATCGACAAGGTCAGCCACTTCGGCGGCGTCAGGCACTTCGACGGGAGCTGGCACTTCGGCAGGAGCAGGCACTTCGACGGGAGCTGGCACTTCGGCGGGAGCTGGCACTTCGACGGGATCGCCCGCAAAGACGACATCAGGGGGGAGAAGTTCTTCGTCTGCAATATTATTCAGCAGGCCCAGCTCTTCTTCGAAAATCTCATCTGAAGCAGTTTCATTGCCTGCATTTCTGACGTTTGCGCGCTCAATTTCCCAGTCGGAATCATAAGAAGTTATTTCTTGTTCGAATTCTGTCAAATCATCTTGTGTCACACTTCTGAGTTCTTTTTCCCAATCTTCGATATTACGTTCCGCTTCTTCTTCTGCAAGTTTTTTTGCCGTTTCTTCTTCTTCCTGTTTGGCTTTTCTCTTTGCTTCGTCTGCCAAAATCAGAATTTTGTTCATTTCGGCGTTCAGCTTATTAATTGTCTCTTTTGCTTTTGCTCCGACAAGCGGATGTTTATGATATTGAACTTTAGAGACAATCCAGCGAAGTTCTTCTGTTATTAAGAGAGGCAAAAAAGGCGCTATATTTTCTAACAGCCAGGTGTCAGGCGAAGACAAAGAGCAGTCCAAAATTAGCCCTAAGTCAGTTTTAGAAATATCAGAAACAGTTTTAAAAGCGGTTTCGGCGACCTGTTTATCTTTATCCTGTATAAGTCTCAACAAATGCACAAAATGCGTTGGTCTACCACTTTTAACAGCCACTCTGCAAGCCATGGTTCTCACCAGCGGGTCAGCAGAAGTTAAGCAGCTCTCAATAAAATTATGAGCTGCAATGGGGATCCCCTCTATGCACCCTAAAACAGAAATAACAACCTTACTCGGAGCATTGAATTCTAAGTAGTTCCATTGTTCTAAAAGCAAATCAGAGGCACCCCGGTTTGTTTTTAGCATTCCCAAAATACGTTTTTCGACTTCAATATTTCTGGGAAAGCTCTTCAAAATCATACAAACCTGAACCATTAAGACTGCAATTTTTTCATTTTGTTCAAAACTAGCGGCTTTTTTTAATTCGTGCAAAAGATCCGAGCGCCTTTCAAAAAGCACTTGATATACGGCACTCTTCTTTTTTTCGTTATCCGGGCTATATAACCTTAAAGCCAGTTCATGTTTGTCGAGCATTTATTCAAAAAACTTTCGCATCACAAAAAGGAACACCTTTTTTATCTTTTTCCGAGAGCAGCGGCTGTTCAGAGTTCAAGGGCCATTCAATGCCAATATCGCTGTCATTCCATATTATAGTTTTTTCAGCGGCGGGGTTATAAAAATCAGTGCATTTATACTGAAACTCTGCAATTTCGCTCATAACATAAAATCCGTGCGCAAACTGAGGCGGCACCCAAAGCATTTGCCTGTTTTCATCAGACAACACTGCCCCCACCCATTTTCCGAATGTGGGTGAATTTTTGCGTAAATCAACCGCCACATCAAAAACCTTGCCCAATGTAACTCTAACAAGCTTTCCTTGTGTGTTTTCGGTCTGATAATGCAAGCCACGCAAAGTTCCCTTAACCGATTTGCTGTGATTATCCTGAACAAAATTAAAGTTCATGCCTTTTTTTGCAAATACATTTTGGTTCCAGGTTTCCATGAAAAAACCTCGTTCGTCTGCAAAAACTCGGGGTGTTATAAGCAAAACATCAGCAATTTGAGTGTTTTCTACAAGCATTTTCTTGCTCCAATATTGTATTATAAGGCATTATACTAATACTTTTTAAATCATACAACAGTATTATTTGACAAGAATATTTTCAACTGCTAATTTAAAATCGCTCAAAATCTTATGAAGAATCTTTTAGAAATAGCGGCTCTATATTTGACACAGCTTTTAGTTGCTGTATCCCTGATTGGGTATGGCAAGCTTTTAAGTAATTCACTAAAGCTTTCTTTTCAGAGCCTAAGAATCCATGTTTTACCTTTGTTTTATGCATTATTGGGGCTCATCGGTGTAACTTTTACCGCTGCCGCCATAAACCTGTTTATTCCCATTAGCAGCATAATTTCAGTTTCGATTGTTTCAATTGGGATTTTACTGTTTCTGCACAAGTTTGCCGATCTAAAAAGGTTTATTTTTCCTTTTCGCATATTATTTCCTTTAATATTACTGGGAACCTTTTGTCTTTCACTTTTTTGGGGTCTTCAGCTCGGAGACACTTGGGGCTACCATATTTTAGCTACTAAATGGGTCGTTGAGTCTCCTGTTCCCTTCGGGCTGGCTAATTTAAGCCCGCGACTCGGGTATAACTCATTGATTTTCACAAGTTACGCGATCACAGACTTTATGTTGTACATTCTCAACAGACCGCTTTTTGTGTTTTTTCCCGTTTTTGTTTCGTTGTTTTTATGCACTTCAACTTATGCCTTCAAACGCCTTAAGTTAGCAAAATCGCGCCGTTTTTCAGATTTATTTTTAATCTTTTCGTGCATACCGTTTTTTTTGTATACCAGGTCGTATGGGTCATTTTCTCCCGATCTGGCGGCAATAATATTTATATTGGCCACATTTTATTTATGCGCAGTATTCTATGAATGCAAAAGCATTCCAAATCGGGCAAATGCTTCATTAAACGCCTCGCTGCTCTTTGCCTCTTTTACGTTTTGCATAAAGCTTTCGGTTGTATTTGTATTAGCAGTTCCTGTTATAATGTTTTTATGTCGTTCCAAACAAAATATATTAAAAAAGCGATGTATTTTTTTGAGCTGTCTGATTTTACTGATGTTTACCATTAAAGGTTACATGCAAAGCGGGTATCCGGCTTTTCCTCACCACGCTCTGAAAATAAACACATCTTGGACAGTTCCGATTGAGCTGGCAAAATCGGAAACAAAATTCATACAAAATTTCGCCAAAGATTACAGTAACTGGCAAGACGACGAGCACATAAACAGCTATAAATGGCTTCCCAGATGGGTGATGCAGTTTATTATTTACGACCGCGCCCTAATAGTTTTGTTTTTGCTTACATTTGCCGCCTTTTTAAATTCTCGCAAAACCACGCCCCTCTTGCTGTTTCCTCGAAACATCGATTTATTCAAAGCTTTTCATGCAATACTTTATATTTCTGTTTTCGGCACGTTTTTTTGTCTCTACAACGCCCCGGCAACCCGATTTGCTCATGCTTTTCTATATTCGGGATTATTTGCTGTGTTTTGCGAGATTATCTGTAACAACCGCGATTTTCACATTGATAATAAACGAAATCATATTTATGGAAAATTGCTAAGATTGTTTTGCATAATATCTTGTATCAGTGCTGTAACGTTTTTTTGTGACACCTATATTTTTTCGGGTCACTTTGATTCGGTTATCAAAAAGCTTTTTCCGTCTACTCAAATAAGAAGCTTACCTTTTGTGTATTTATCTTTTTTATGTTTTCTCGTCTTTACTTCAGTCGGATCATATATTTTGAGTAAAAAACTTAAAAAAAACGAGAACTTAAGCTTTTCTTACGTAAAATATATGTATTTTGCCATAATTATTACGGCGACGAGCCACTTAGCACTTGAAATGCCTGCTATTATGGGCACACACAACCGATGGCATTTTCCCGAAATTAAAACTGAAATTAACTCTACAAACGGCATAAATACGTATCATGCGCCTTGGCCGTATAATGTTACGAGATTTTCAACGTGCAGAAAAAATGAGGAGTTGGTATATAAAGAATATTTTGGGCGGGCCATGTTTATTGACCCTCGCAAGTTCTGAATTTGTATTGTTTTATATAATGGTCTGTTATAGGATACATTAGTAAAATCGGTTGATGGGGTAAAATATGAAACGAATACTTGTTACAGGCGGTTCGGGATTTTTGGGTTCGCATTTGTGCGAAAGGCTTTTGAACGAGAAAAATGATGTTATTTGCTTGGACAATTTTTTCACGGGCCGTCGGCAGAATGTTGCGCATTTGCTGAGCAACCCAAATTTTGAGTTACTCAGACATGATGTAATCGAGCCAATTTTGCTTGAGGTTGACGAAATATATAACCTGGCTTGCCCAGCAAGCCCAATACACTACCAATTTAACCCGGTAAAGACCATCAAAACCAGCGTCATGGGCGGCATTAACATGCTCGGCCTTGCAAAGCGTCTAAGGGCAAAAATTCTGCAGGCATCCACATCGGAAGTTTATGGCGATCCTTCGATTCACCCGCAAACAGAAGATTATTGGGGTAATGTTAACCCTATTGGGATACGTTCTTGCTATGACGAAGGCAAAAGATGCGCCGAAACATTATTTTTTGATTATTACAGACAACACAATCTTGATATTAAAGTAGTCAGAATTTTTAATACTTATGGGCCAAGAATGCGACATGACGACGGGCGTGTGGTCAGTAATTTTATATTTCAGGCTTTAAGCAACCAAGACATCACCATATATGGAACAGGCGAACAGACCAGGAGCTTTTGCTATGTTGACGATCTGATTGACGGTTTAATCGGCTTTATGAACACCGAAAAAGGATTTACAGGCCCCATGAATCTGGGGAATCCTCAGGAATTTACCATGTTAGAGCTTGCAGAAAAAGTATTAAAAATTACCAAAAGCAAAAGCAAACTGATTTTTGAACCTCTTCCTGCAGATGACCCCAAACAAAGACGCCCTGACATTACAAAAGCTAAGCAAAAGCTTAATTGGGAACCTAAAGTCACCTTAGAAGAAGGTTTAATTAAAACCATCGAGTATTTTAAGAAATCGCTCTCACAATAACTGTCAGCACAAACAACTATTCTTTTTTACCGAAATTATCGTATTCTTTAGCTGAAATTTGTTCATCTTTAAAAGTGAGCAGATTATGAACTGCAGGGCATTCCAACGGCTTAAAGTTTGCGTTGGAAAGGTTTGTGGAATCCCAGACTCGGCGCCTTAAAATGTTTTTGCCGGTTTGAGCACCCGAAATAAAGTAATCGGGCTCGTTAACGGCCAATCTGGTGTAGGTTCCGTAGATTCTTTGTATTATGTAGCCCGGTTTTTTAAGATAATCGAAAGGCGCCACATTGCCAATTTCATCTTCAACTTTGTCGGAAGAATTTCCGATTTTCCATTTTGAAGCCCTTCTAGTTGAGCTCACAATACCTGCATTTATGGTTATTTCAGGCATGAAAATGCCGTCTTTATGATCTTTTTTTGCTTCATCAAATAAAGATTGCATCAGCCCCATTGCTCCGGCATTTTTCGAGGGCATTTTTTCTTCTTCTAAAGTCGCTTGCGCCCAAGCTTTTTCAAACAGTTTATCTTGTTCATCAACTATAAGGTCACCGCCTGATCGCAAATAAGTTTTTAGATCTTCGATGATTTCATTTCTGACATGTGCATCTTGAATTCCAAAAACTGCTCCGGTGCCCGGAGTAAAGAAATTAATTATATCTTCCATATTTGAATTGTATGTACCGCCGCCGTTTAAGGTCGGATTCTTATATAACCATGCGATCGTTCCGTAATAAGGTTCTCTTTCGCCGTCAGCACCTATTTGTGGTCCCAAACCCACTAAGGGGCCTCTTTTTGTGGGGTCGGGCGGGCACAGAGCCATTTTTGTTTCTTTTTCAACTTTTTGTGAAGAAGGATGCAGATTTTTTGCCAACAAATACAAAAAATAAGGCTTAATTTCATTTTTTGCAAATAAGGTTGGCCTTGAAACATCTATTAACACTCTTTTTTCAGACATAATCATGGCACCGACTTTATTTCCAATTTGGTTTCCGAAATCTTTTCCGTTGGTGAGTGAGGTTTTATAGTCAATAAAATCTTCGGTTTTGTAAAGCTGAGAAGTAAGGGGATTCTGATTGAAATCACCTGCTATTACTATATCTTCGAGGCTGTAAATTGTTATGTTTTTATCGGGACAGCCCCATATTCTCAAAGGCACTTCAGAATATATGATTATTTTGTCTCCCTTTAGTTTTCTGATTATTTCGGGGTCATCGGAGCCGGTTGAGGGGATTGCAGCTGAATCATCAGCGCTCTCTGCTTCATCGTCTAAAGCTCCTTCATCGGCCTCAGAATCAGAATTAGCTCTTTTTGAGCTCTTAGTTGTTCTGTAACCGTTAAAATTTAAATCAACAAACTTATCTTTTTTATTGTAGGGATTTTTATAGTCGCCGAAAGGCAATGTTTTAGAGGTAATAGTCAAACCGTAAGTTTTTTTAAACCTATCTGCGGTATATTTGATTCTCTCTTTGGGCAGTCTCGACAATTTAAGCGGGTGAGCGCCGTGAGCGCCGTCAAGCAAATAACCGCCGTGAGTTTCAAATGCACTTACTTTCATTGAGTCGTTAAATTTACTAAGTTTCATAGAGGTTTTATTTGCAAACTCAATTCTTGTGTCTTTTAAGGCTTTTATGAAGCCGGGGGTTTCAATTTTTTCAACCTCATATAATTCGCTTCCTTGGCAAGCTCCGCCGCCTGTATTAAAGGTAATGTAATGATTACCGTAGAGCCTGCCGCGCCTAAGCTGATTTTCTCTGCCATTAACAAAAGGCCCAAGGCCGCCAAGATCAAGTATTTCACCGTCATAAAGCAGGTTTTCGTTTGCGGGAAATCTTCTTTCTATAAAAGCCGAAACCTTTCGGCATGACACATCTTTGCTTCCCCAGCCCGCAAAAGTTTTAACGACAATTTCGGCCACCGCGTACATTTCAGATTCTTTCAGAGTTTTTGTCTTAGAGTTCTCTCTTGCGCCATAGAACAGAGAAAAGCGGGCCTTAAACTCGCCCGAATCTGTGGAGCCTCTGTAAAGACCGTCTTTTACTCCGGTTAATTTCATTCCTTTGATGTCACCGAGTAAAGAATCTCTGGATTTTACAGGGCTTGTCCATCCGTCTTTTTCACTGTAGTATCTGTGTGTGTTAAAAGCACGATTAGCGTTCATTTCGGCAATTATACAATTCAATGCCGCTTCAGCAAGGTTTGTGGCGACAAAGCGTCTGACATCTTTTGACTGCAATTGGTGGTGCCCCGATTTAACGCGGCCAAAAATCATAAACAATATAAGCAAGATACTCGCAAAGGCTATGACTATAAGATATCCTGATCCTTTTTTGTTATGGCGCAAATTATTCATGGATTTATAAATATCTCTTTTCCTCTTTTATAGAAGCCTGTTTCCATTTTAACTTTATAGACATCGCCCGTTTCATTTGAATCTCTTTCGCGTTCAATAACCATTTTCAAATTCACTAAATTGTTGCCTGTGCCGGATTGATTCAAGGGCATTGGCATAACAATTCTGTCTTTCAAAGATGAAACATCGGCCGGAGTATAAGGTTTTCTGACCGTTCTGTAGATTACAAATTCTCTTATATTATCTGCCAAAGCCTGTCTTTGTGTACTTTTCGTGCCGTTTTTTTCCTCAATCATTTCAAATCTTATCAGTTTATAAACGGGATTTCCGTCAGCTGCTGCTTGAGATGATTCGTCCAGAGTATAAGTGACGGTTCTTTTTAAACTTGTTTGTCCGCCCAAAGGGCTGTCAAATCTGATTCTAGGGTCTAGTTCAGAGCTTTGCACGACTAAAACAGTGCCTGATTTTGTTGTAAGATTTTTAACTTCTTCGGCAAAAACAGGAATAGGCGAGATTATATTAGTTGCTTCTTTAATATCGTCACCCATAAAAGCCAAAACTTTTCTAAACCCCTCGTTCACCTGTATTGACTCAATCGACCTCGTAACCGCCTTTGTTTGTGAAAAAAAGAGCCTGTAACCGAAAACAAGAATAAAAAGCATGATTACAACCGCAACAAGAGTTTCTACTAAGGTAAAAGCATTTTTTTTCATATTAGTTCATATTTGCAACTGTCGTTTGCATCACAAACGGGTCTGCTTTTCCTCCATCAGACGAAGACCATTCGACTATGACTTCGACATGCTTTATTCCTGCTGATAATTTCGGGTCTTCTTTAGACATTATATCAGTTATGATAACTTTTCTTTTATAACCGGTATTTCCTGAGTTAAATTCGGGAATTATGGTGTCGTTTGCGTCAGCAACAGTATTTAAATCTGTTTCGACGCTATTTGCCAAAGCGTCTGCATCGTCGAGAATTTCGAATGGAGCACTTCTGACTATCTCGATTGCTTGCTGGGCTAACGCCACAGCCACACTGTAATCACGCATTTTTTTTGTTTGACCGAGGTTTGAGGACAATAGGATTCCGAGAGTAAACAATATTGCCAACAACAAAAGAGTTATAAGAAGTTCGGGCAAAGTATAAGCATTTCTTTGAACGAATTTATTATTCATTTTTTTCATCTTATTGATTCTTGAGATTTGAACATATATAAGTTATCATTAAAAACAAAACACGTAAACATATAAGGAAATTATTATGATATTTTTTGCAAAATCTGATTTTATTCACAATTTAAAATTAGGTTTAGCTGTATCTTTTCTATTATTTATAAACTCTGTTTCTTTACATGCAGGTTTTGACGTTCACCTGATAGAATCAGATTCCATTCACAAAATAAAAAAATCCATGCCTAAGAGCTCTAGTCACACACAAATAGGCAATTTTTTATTTGTGCGTTCATCAGAAAACGACAAAGAAGTCTACAAAAAACTGAACAAAGCATATCCATCTGACACCTTTAAAATTTCTTCAGATGAAAAACTATACCTTATAACCACTAAAGATCCCGCTGTTTTAAGGGCTGATTTTCCTATGACCAAGACTCTTTTTAAAAAAAGCGGTTTTATAGTTCTGTCAGCCAATGAAACGGCAGCAATGAATCTTTATTCTTATAAGTCAAACTTTACTAACGTTGAACCTTTCGCTTGGGGAAAGGTTTTAATGACTGCTCCAAAAATCTCGACTCAAACCCGTATAAAAACAAATGATAAAATATCAAATTTTCTTGAAAAGCTTGATATGAAAACTTATATGAAAAACTTAAGCGATATTGTTGATTTTAAGACAAGATATACCCCGACAGACTCTGCAAATAAATCGCTTGAGCATTGTCAGAAGCTTTTTGAGACTCTTGGATATCCTGTTACACATCAATACTATGATGTTTACGGAAAAAAGACATATAATTTGGTTGCTGAATTTAAAGGCGAGGATGAACAAACTCACGGAGAAATTCTTGTTACCGGGCACTTAGACAGTATTTCACCCACACCTCAAAAACTTGCTCCCGGAGCAGACGACAACGGTAGCGGCTCAGCCGGCGTAATAGCCTTGGCGAAGCTGTTAAAAGACTCTGCATTAAAACCTAAGGCAACGATTAAATTTGTATTGTTTATGGGCGAAGAACAGGGTCTATATGGTTCTAAAGCCTATTTAAAGGCAATCACTCCCGAAGAAAAGAAAAAAATAAGACTTGTATTAAATATGGACATGATTGCCTTTGATAAACAGCCGCCATTATCTATGATGCTCGAAACTTCGTCTGCTTTCAAAAACCAAGCAGCGAGGCTTGAAAACTTAGCATTGAATTATTCTGCCATGTCTGTGCAAATAAGCTATAATCCGTATGGTTCAGATCACCTTCCTTTTATAAAACAGTCTGTTCCGGCATTTTTAAGTATACAATCAGAATTTGATTCGAATCCTAATTACCATCAACTTTCAGACACAATGGCAATAATTAACGAAGACTTGTGCAAGAACATTTTACGTTTAAACGGAGCAGCCATGTATGTTTTTGGAATTTTTCCGGAGAAATAAGGCAATCTGCATATGAAAGAATTCATCTGGAAATGGGCTTTTTGGGGTTCTGTTTTATTCTTTGGAATTTTGTCGGTAAGCCTTTTAATATCGTATACCCTATATACTACAGCCCCCGAGAACACTTACACTCCGGTATTCGCGTCAGGGTTTGGTTTTGTGTTTGGTTTTTTTGGGCTCGGCTTTATTACCTTATACGCTTTTGACAAACTTGAAACCTCTCCGCTAATATATAAGGAAACAGAAAACGAGATACTTAACAGGGTAATAAAAGAAGCGCCGTTTTTCTTTTTTGCTCTGACTTTCTTCTTTTCTATGGTAGTCTACATGGGGATTTTTCTCTTAGTTTTGTCTTACATCAGAAATAGTTGCATATGACCATAATAAAAGATACATCAGCTTTTTTAGGCAGACTTGATATTTATCAAATCTTGTCTTTACCGATTTTGATTATAATTTTGTTATTTTCTTTTGATTTTAAAAGCTCAGAATATAAAATTGGTGTTGTTTTGCCTTTAACCGGGGAATACAGTTCCAGAGCGCAAAACCATTTAAACGGCTTAAACTTAGCTCTCAAGCATATTAATCAACACGGCGGCATAAACAATAAAAAGTTGCTTTTACTTGTAAGAGATTGCGGTGAAGCTCAAGAAAAA
>MWDD01000002.1 GCA_002070375.1 bacterium ADurb.Bin157
AAAGGGCATACAGGCTCGACGGACAAGAAACGAGGGTAGGGTGCGTGCCCTCAAAAAGATGCGCGAAGAAAGAAAACTGCGCCGAGAAAAAATAGGCAAAGTCAATATGAAAATAATTGAAGCCAAAAGGTCGGGGCGAGACGTAATAGAAGCTTGCGATATTGCTTTTGCCTACGATAAAACACCGATAATAGAAAATTTAAACGTTAAAATTACGAGAGAAGACAAAATCGGTATAGTCGGGCCGAATGGTTGCGGCAAGACAACATTGGTGAAGTTGCTGTTAGGGCATTTGAAACCGATGAAGGGGGAAATCAAATATGGAACAAATCTCGAAATAGTTTATTTTGACCAGTTGAGAAACAAATTAGACCTCGAAAAAACAGTTTGGGAAAACGTTTGCCCCCATGGTGACATGCTCCAAATTAACGATAAGCAGATTCATATTATTACGTATTTAGAGAACTTTTTATTCTCGTCTGAAAGAGCAAAAACAAAGCTGTCGGTGCTTTCGGGCGGCGAAAGAAATCGGGTGCTGCTTGCTAAAGTTTTTTCGCGACCGGCTAATATTTTGGTTCTAGATGAGCCCACTAATGATCTTGATATAGAAACCTTAGAATTGCTAGAAGAACTGATTGCAGATTTTGCGGGAACAGTTTTGCTGATATCTCATGATCGAACGTTTTTAAATAATGTTGTTTCAAGCACTTTGGCATTTGTTAAAAATGGCGAAATCAAAGAAATTGTCGGCGGTTACGACGAATGGTTAAATGAAAAACAATTAGCTGTTCAACTTGAAACAGCAGAGAAACAAGCGCGGTTTATCTCTGAAAAAGAAGCTAAGGCAAAAACATGTAAAGCGAAGCTTTCGTTTAACGAAAAGAGAGAACTGGAATTTTTGCCTGACAAAATTGAAAAAATTGGAAAAGAAATAAGCGAAATACAGACAAAATTGGCTGACCCAATGTTTTATAAATCGGGTCTTAATCCAAATGATTTAAAAGAAAAAATTGAAAACTTAGAAACAGAAATGCTCGAAGCTTTTGAACGAGAAGAAGAGCTGAAAAATAAAGCAGCGAATTAAGCTTTTTAATTCTATAGATATTGCCGATAAAACGCTTATATTTTTAAATGAAAAGAGCTTTTAAATGGCATTCGAAATTAAAGATAAGCTTGTTATTGCGGTTGCTTCGAGCGCATTGTTTGATTTGACAGATTCGGACAGAGTTTTTAGAGAAAAAGGCTCAGAAGCATACAGAAAATATACTCGGCAAAAACAAAATATACCGCTTAAGCCCGGTGTTGCTTTTCCTTTTGTCAGAAGGTTGCTGTCAATAAATAAACGTTTTGACCCCGCACAGCCAATAGAAGTTGTATTGCTTTCAAAAAATGACCCCGAAACAGGAATGAGAGTCTTTTATTCGATAAATCATTACGGGTTGAACATTATCAGAGCAGGTTTTTTGAGTGGAAAGTCTCCCATTAAATATATTCCTGCATTTAATGCGACCTTATTTTTGTCCGGAAGCAACGAAGACGTTAAAGAGGCTTTGAATGCAGGATTCCCTGCCGGAACTGTTTTGGGTGACGGCTCCGAAGATAACGATACTGACGATGAACTCAGAATTGCTTTTGACTTTGATGGGGTAATAGTAGACGATAAAGCCGAAAGAATTTATCAAGAACATAATTTAGACGTATTCCATGAAAGCGAAACTAAAAAAGCGCTGGAACCAATGGATCCGGGGCCTTTGTTTAAACTTTTTAAACAGCTTTCAAAGTTTCAGAAGTTTGACAGAATTCAAGAAATTAAAGTGCCGGGTTATAAAAGATTTTTGAGAATTTCGATTGTAACTGCAAGAAGTGCTCCGGCACACGAACGAGCGATAAACACTCTGAGAAAATGGAGAATCCTTGTTGATGAAGCTTTCTTTTTGGGAGGCATAGAAAAAGGCCGAATTTTAGAGGTTATGAGGCCGCACATTTTCTTTGATGATCAAATGACTCACTTAAAATCATCGTTAGGCAAGCATATTCCTTCGGTTCATATTCCATTCGGAATTGTTAACGATAAAAGATGAAATATAATTTGGTTCTTAGATCAGTTGTTACGAACGCAGATTCCAAATTATCGTTAATAGACTATTTGGATAAAAAATATACTTATAAAAACCGAGGGTATTGGCAAAATAAAATTGAAACGGGCGAAATTCTTGTAAACGGTTGTAAGGCTTTTTCGGAATATTTGTTGATACCAGGCGATGCGGTGGTTTATACCATTTTAGACTATTATGAAGAAGATTTAGATTGCAATTATAAGATCGAATTCGAAAATCATAATGTTGTTGTGGTGAGCAAACCGGCTAATTTGCCGGTGCAGGCAACAAGAAGAATATATAAACAAACGTTGACGCAGTTGCTTAAAGCCGATTTAAATCTGCCTGATATTTATCCGATTCATAGGCTTGACCGTGAAACCGGGGGACTAATAGTATACTTGAAGAATAAATTTCTGACGAGTCCTTACAAAAAAGAGCCCATAAAAATTTTGAAGGAAAAATATTATTTGGCTGTGGTGAGGGGAATATTTGAAAAGGAAGAGGAAATAATCGCCATACCTCTTAAAGAGGCGGCAGACGGTATTGTTAATTATAAAATGGTTTATGATGAAAAAGGTAAAAATGCCGAAACTCATTTTTATAAATTAGGAGATGACGGAAAAAGCAGTTTGTTGCTGGCAAGGCTGATGACAGGAAGAAAACACCAGATAAGAGCCCACGCAGCGTGTTTAGGTTTTCCGATTTTGGGTGACAAACTATATTCGTTTGAATCTAAATATTTTTTAAAACGATGTGACGATAATTTGAGGGAAGGTGATTTAAAAGTTTTAGGCGCCAATAACCATATGTTGCACGCTTATTGCTTGATTTTAGACTTAGAAAAAAAGTCAGAGGTAAAACTTTTCTCGGATTATTTTTCTGCTGAGATGAGAGAAGTATTAGACAAAATGGATAGTTGGGAAACAAAAGCAAAAAATATTATCAAACTTAATGAAAAGCTTGGGATAAAAAAATGAAATCTGTATATATTATAGCCGACATTGAAGGTTCGTTAGGTTGTTCTTCCAAAAGCGATTCGCAGCTTTTTACCACTAGAAGATACGAGGTTTGCAAGAATTTAACCGAAGACATTAATGCTGTATGTGAAAGTCTTTTTGAAAACGGTGTCGAGAGAATACGCGTTAAAGATTTTCACAGAACCGGTTACAATATATTGGAGAGATATTTTAATAAAAGGGCAGAGTTAGATCAGGGGTTTGCGATAGGGCCTATTCCGGGTGTTGGTGAGGCAGCGGGGTTTGATGTGCTTATGATGATCGGGCTGCACGCAGCGTCGGGGACTTCGGGGTTTTTGCCTCATACTTTAACTTCTCAGCTTGCAACTATAAGGGTAAACGGTAGAATTTTGACTGAAGCGGAGCTGTTTGCGAGTTCATTGTATGAAGAGAATATAACCCCGATTTTTTTTAGCGGTTGTTCTGCGGCGTGTGAGCAGGTTAAAAGTGCTATAGCTGACATTGATACTTTCGCGATTGATAAACCGTTGGTAAAAAGCTTGGCAGAAATGCGCAAGGAATTGGCAATGGCGGCTGCAAAGGCTTTGAAAAATGACAAGGCAAGTCCGTTCTGTATGAAGGGGCCGTTTGAAGTAACGCTAAGCATGCGTGAGGGCGAAAAGGCGGCAAAAAAGATAAAAGATGCGTGGGGATTTTCCCAAAATAAAAATGAAATTGCTTTTGAAGCTCAAACATTTAATGAGCTTTATTGGACAATGCTTAGAATTGCATATATGAGCCCGTTTATAGAAAAACATATCAGATTTTTTATGGGGCTATTTAAGTTGCTTGGCAGAGCTGAAATTTTTGCGCGAACAGTTTTAAAAAAGTGAGAAAATAAGCTTTATATTTAACTGAAATTATGATAGTTTGCCGGATACGTCCGAATAAAATGATTGGCAAGGGAAGAGCATGGCAACAGAAAAAAGTCATAATTGGAAGTTTTTTAAATCGGGGAATTTGGTTCAAGTTTGCTTAGAGTCGGGCAAAGATCTGATAAATCTTGATAAATTAGATCCCAAACTTTGGTCGGCAATGATGTGCCCGTTGACAAATATGGAATTTGATGCCAAAACACTGGAATATCTTGACACAGATGGTGATAAAAGAATAAAAATTCCGGAAATAATCGTAGCTGTAAAATGGGCTTGCTCAATATTAAAAGATCCAAATTCGCTATTGAAGCCACAAGAGAACCTTCCTTTAAGTGAAATCGATGATTCGGTAGCCGAAGGAAAACAATTGTTAGAATCGGCAAAACAGATTCTGAAAAACTTGGGAAAAGGCGAAGAGACGTCGATCAGCATGGCTGATTTGGCAGACACCAAAAAAATATTCGCGGCAACTGCTTTTAACGGAGACGGTGTTATTACTGCGGAGTCATGGTTAGAAGAAGCGGTCGGAAAATATATATTTGATGCTACCTCTTGCGTTGGCACTGTTCAAGACAGAAGCGGTAAGCCCGGTATCAATCTTGAACTGTTAGATAACTTTTTGGCAGAATGCAAGAATTACTTCGAATGGTATCAGTCTTCAAAGTCCGATGATATAATGTTTGCCGGTGACGCGTCATCGTCTCTTTATGGCTTTTATTCTGAAGTGAAAGTAAAAATCGAAGACTATTTTACGAGATGTAAATTGGTGTCTTTTGATAAAAGATATGAGCAGGTCGGGCAAATTCTAGAGGCTGAATATGTAGCCATTCTAAAGAAAAGTTTGTCGGGCAATGCAACTGAGCTAAAAGACATGCCTTTGGCTTTGGCAAGCGACAAGGCTGTTTTACCGATGTATGAGCACACTAACCCTGCTTGGGCAGGGGCGCTTGTTAAATTCGCAGAAAATGTTTCAGCTCAAATAGTTGGAGAAGGCAAGACATTAAGCGAAAGTCAGTGGAATACAATTAAAGCTAAAATAGCGCCTTACGAAGCCTGGGTAAATTCGAAAAAAGGTGCGAGTGTAGAAAAATTGGGGATTGCAAGGGTTGAAGAAATTTTAAAATGTGGTTTGGATAAAGAAGTAAAATCCCTGATTGAACGCGATAAATCGCTTGAGCCTCAGTTTAAGGTTATTTCTACTGTTGACAAGTTGGTTAGGTATTACAAATATCTTTATCTGCTATTAAATAACTTTGTAGCTTTCTCTGACTTTTATTGTCCGGATAAAAAGGCCATCTTCCAAGCCGGAACTCTTTATATGGACGGAAGAAGCTGCGAATTGTGCGTTAAAGTAGACGATATTGCCGGGCACAGTTCTATGGCTGCATCTTCAAATATATTTTTGGCATATTGCAAATGTATTAAAAAGGGAACAAATGAAAGCATAAATATTGTGGCAGGTTTTACAGATGGCGAATCAGACGACCTTATTGTGGGTCGCAACGGCATTTTTGTAGACCGCAACGGCACATACTGGGATGCAGTAATCAACAAGGTTATTGATCATCCGATTAGTATAAGACAAGCATTTTGGTCACCGTACAGACGATTAGGTAAAATGATTAATGAGCAAATCGAAAAATTTGCGTCTTCTAAAGACAAAGATATAACCGCTTCAATTTCTGCGTCTGTCGACAACGCTTCTAAAACGGCTCAGACTGCCGGAACTGCGGCAACAGCGCAGCCAGTCAGCGCTTTCGATGTTGGTAAATTTGCAGGTATATTTGCTGCTATAGGTTTAGCTTTGGCGGCCTTAGGCTCAGCGGTGGCATCAATTGTATCGGCATTTTTAAGCTTACTTTGGTGGCAAATGCCTTTGGCTGTTTTAGGGGTTTTGCTTGTGATTTCCGGCCCCTCTATGCTTTTAACCGCTATGCGACTAAGAAAAAGAAGTTTGGGCGGTATTTTAAATGCAAACGGTTGGGCAATTAACACAAAGGCCGGCATAAGCATAACAATGGGGAAAAGCATGACCAGTATTGCAACCCTGCCAAAAAACAGCGAAACAACTTATTCACATCCTTACGGCGAGAGCAAAAAACTATGGAAAACGCTTTTGGTTATTCTCGTGATAGCGATTGCTTGGATGTTATTTTTCTGCAAAAGCACTTCTTGTCCAATTTCTTCATATATTAAGACTAATATTTGCGGAGAAGCTGCGGTTAAATAAATAGGCATATTATCAACGGAAATATCAAGATGAAAAACTTAGGTAAAATTATCTTTTTTGTAATAATCTTGGTGTTTCCGTTATTTATTTTTAGTTCATCACTTTTGCAAGCTGCCCGGAAAACCTCAGATTCGAGTGATACAATTAAATTAACATTCTGGAACTTCTGGGATCCTAAATTTATTTTGCCCGTCATAGAAAGATTTGAAAAGGAAAACCCCGGAGTTAAAATAATTAATGAACAGGTTTCTTGGAGCAACGGCCTGGATAAAATTGTTATTTCTATGGCTAATAATATGGCACCGGATATTTGCGAGATGGGTTCTACATGGATGGGCAAATTCATGTCAGAGGGTGCTTTGTTAGATATTACAGATAAGGTTTCTGATTTAAAGGATGAATATCTGATGTGGGCGCCTGCGCAAATGAATGGCAGATACTACGGAATGCCTTGGCTGGCAGGTACTCGCGTTATGTTTTATAATCGCGAGTTATTCGCTCAAGCCGGGCTTGATCCCGATAAGCCGCCATTAACCTGGAAAGACTTCTTGGATGCCGCACGGTTAATACATAACCCTAAAAAAGGCATTTATGGTTTTGGTATGAATGCAGGTGAAGGGCACATTCTTTATAAAAAGTTTATGCCTTTTGTATGGGGCAATGGAGGAAAAATATTAGATGAAAACGATAATTTTGTTTTTGACAGTCAAGAAACCAGAGAAACGTTAGACTTTTATTTAAAGCTAAAAGAATACAGTTATTGCGAAAAGCAAGACCTGCTTGATGAGGCTTTTAAAAGAGGAAAATTAGGCCTTGCGATTTCCGGCTCTTGGAATTTTGCACGGTATCCAAAGGATGCTCCAAATCTTGATTTTGGTGTATCTTTGATGCCCAAGCCCGCAGAAGATAAAGGCTTTTCAACCTCGTTTTTAGGTGGTGAAATTTTAGTTCTTTTTAAAACATGCAAAAATCCTGATGTTGCCGCAAAATTTATACGCTATATTGTTAAAATGGAAAACACTATGCCCATAACCAAAGAAGCCTGGGTAAGTTTTCCGGCTCATCTAGATGCTTATAAAGACAGTGCTTTTACAAAAGACAAAAGATTGTCGGTTTTTACAGAACAAATGAAAACGGCTATTCATCCGCCTATTCACAATTTATGGATAGATTTGGAGAAAATAATCAATACAGCCGTCGAAAAAGCAATGTACAACGAGCCTATAGACAGTGTCTTTAAAGAGGCTAACGAGGAATTTGAAAAAATCTCAGGCAAAAAAAATGAGTCTAAGCAATCGTCTTCTTTTTTAATAGTAATTCTTTCTGCCCTTGGTGTGGGAATAATTATAAATGCCATTCTGCTTGCATTTATATTATATGAAGTCAAAAAAAATAAGTCAGGCCCTATTGGCCCCATTGAACGTGCTCAACGTTATATTTTGTTTCTTGCTCCCTGGTTTATTACTTTTTTTATTTTTTGGCTTTATCCTCTTTTATTTTCTGTTGTATTAAGTTTTTGTGAATACGATGTTTTTCATCCTGCTGTATTCAGTTTCTCGGGGTTTAAAAATTACATGGCCCTGGTTGAGGACGAAGTATTTATACAGTCATTTTTTAATACTTTAATTTTTGTTGTCGGCACTACTCCGGTAACGACTGCTCTGGGACTTGCACTTGCATTGATGATCAATTCCTTAAAAAGTAAAAGCGATATTTTTAGGTCTGTATTTTTTTTGCCGTCAATTATTTCAATAGTTGTTACGGCTACAATATTCAAATCTTTTTATTCACCTGTCGGTCTATTGAACAGATTTTTGGCTCTTTTCGGTATACAAGGCTACGGTTGGTTGGTAGACAAGAGCTTTGCTCTTCCTGCAATTATGATAATGGATATTTGGGCTTATGCCGGTTATTACATGGTTTTGTACCTTGCTGCGCTCACGGCGGTTCCAAAAAGTCTTTATGATGCAGCAGAAATTGACGGCGCAAATGAATGGGAACAATTTAGGTACATTACGCTTCCGCAAATAAAATATATGACAGTTTTCGTAATGACCATAAACACAATCAGAAGTTGGCAGGTTTTTCCTGAAGTTTTTACTTTAACTTCGGGCGGCCCCGTAGGAAGCACAAATACTCTGGTTCACCATCTTTACGAGCTCGCGTTCAGATACCATAAAATGGGCTATGCGTCGGCAATTTCATTAGTTTTGCTGTTATTGGTTTTTCTGTTTTCGTTTATACAAATGAAAATATTGTCAGGGAAAAAGCGGTAATTAAATGAAAAAAAATAATATAAAACAAACCGGTTTACTATTGTTACTGACTGTTTTGTCTGTCGGTTATATTGTTCCTTGGCTTTATATGTTGTTTAGATCGTTTCTTCGTCATGAACCCGGAATGGGTGACGGATCGGGTTTGTTTACCTTAGATTCTTATCGAGTTATTTTGGGCAATGCCGGCTTTTTAAATTATATTACTAACAGCATTATAGTTTTGGTGTGCGTTGTCAGCGCTAATGTCATTTTCTCTCTAATGGTCGGCTATGCTTTTGCGCGATATAGGTTTCCTTTTAAAAAGATTTTGTTTGCTCTTGTCTTATGCACTCTTATGGCACCAAAGCAAACTCTTATGGTGCCTTTGCTCGATTTAATTGTAAAAATCGGGTTACATGATTCTTTGTGGGCAATAATACTTCCGTTTTGCGTAGATGGGTTTAATGTTTTTTTAATGAAACAGTATATTGGCGCTTTGCCTCGCGAGCTCGAAGATGCTGCTCGTGCAGACGGTGCCGGTGAAATCGGTGTTCTGCGACATGTGGTTGTTCCTCTTTGCAAACCGGCTTTTGCGGTGGTGATTATCAATACTGCCATATTAAACTGGAACTCGTTTTTGTTTCCGTTAATTTTTATCGATACTTCAGCAAAAAGAACTTTGCCTGTCGCTTTATCTATGTTGGCGCAAGGTCCTTATGGTACCGATTGGGGCGTTTTGATGGCTGGCGCGTCTGTCAGTTCATTGCCCATGATACTGATATTTTGGTTTTTTCAAAAAGAAATAATCGCGGGGATTACCGGCGGCGCACTAAAAGAGTAAAATAGGTCAGTTGTTTTTACTTAATAAGGTTTGTGCAAATGAAAGGCCTTCTGAATCAGTTTTCCCAAGCATTCTGGCTATTTCTTCAACTCTTTCTTGCCCTTCAACCTTGGTGATGTTTATGCGCGTTTGGTTATCTGTTATGGTTTTGCTTACCATAAAGTGATAGCTTCCTTCTTTGGCAATTTGGTGCAAGTGCGTAACCAGCAAAACTTGCTTTTCTTTGCCCAGTTTGTTAAGGCTTTCGGCCACAGCTTCCGCTGTTTTGCCGCCAATGCCCGTATCAATTTCGTCGAAGATAAGTGTCGGAAGTGCGTCACAAGTCGCTAACACCTTTTTTATTGCAAGGGCAACCCTTGACAGTTCGCCCCCCGATGCAATTTTTCTTAACGGGCCGCCCGGAGCGCCGGGGTTTAGGGAAACATAAAATTCGATGTTTTCAGCACCATCTGAAGTGGGCTCGGTTTTTTCGGTCTTAGCTTCAAATACCGAAGAGTTAAAGCCAAGTGAGGCCATTTCTGCCGAAACTTTTTCGTTTAAACTCTTTGCGAGCATTTCGCGCTCGTCCGAAATTTCTGAAAGCAAAGATTTATATGTTTTGTCAATTTCTGTGAGAGCCTTTTTAAGTTTGTCTTTTGTTTGATCGGGCTGCATTAAGTCTTCAAGTTCCGCGTTAACTTTCTGCTTAAGTTCAAACAAGCCTTTAAAGTCGCAACTCTGTTTTCTGCAAACTCTCGAAATGTCTGCAAGTCTTGCTTGAACCTCATAAAGGCGATCAGGGTTTAAATCAGTTTCGTCTGCTTTATATTCTAAGTCAGTTTGCAATGCTTTTAGCTCATAATAAAGACTGCCTGTTCTTTCGCTTAAATCATTTAATGTTTTATCGTAATCCGAGATCTTTCTTAAGCTTTCAAATGCCTTATAAAGTTTGCTGACAGCACCACCTTCGTCTTCATTGTCAGATAACATTGAGGTTGCGGCACGCAAATTTGATAAAATCTGTTCTGAATGAGATAAAAGTTTGGATTCCTCTTTCAGCTCTTCTTCTTCGTTTTCGTTAAGCAAATTAAGGCTCATAATATCTTTTAATATGGCCTCAAGTTCTTCTATTCTGTCGGCTGACCTTGAGTTCTTTGATTCTAATTCTGAGAGTTGTTTGATGATCTGCTGTCTTTTCTTGTGCGTGGCTTTCAATTCGAGCAAATTATTCTTATGGGTTTCTGATCCTGTTCTGTCAAGAAGCTGCCTCTGCGTATCAGGGTCTAACAATGTTTGGTGCTCGTTTTGACCGTGTATCTCCATTAGATATGGGCCGATTTCTTTTAAAACGGATGCGGTTGACATGATGCCGTTAACAAAAACTCTTCCATTGCCTTCGTCCTTAAATGTTCGTGATACCGAAAGCAGGTTGGGATCATCTTCATTTAAAAGCCCGGTTTCTTGAAGTTTGTTTTTTAAAGGGATCAAATTTTTAATATCAAATTCGGCTTGAATTTTAGCTGTGTTTTCGCCGGGCATTACTATTCCCGGGCGTGATTTTTTGCCCAAGATTAATTTGACCGCTTCAAGCATAATGCTTTTTCCGGCTCCGGTTTCACCGGTTATAACATTTAAGCCTTGTGAAAATGAGAGGCCGGCATTTTTCATGAAAAGAAAGTTTTCGAGCTGCAGCTCTTTAATCATTTCTGTTTTCCCTTATTTTTGAGCGTATATTCAATCATTGATAATGAGCGAATTTTATCTTAATTAAAAAAGCAGGTCAAGCGTAAAGATATAAAAAACTATTGTATGTTGCCTGTTTTATTGTATACTACAGAAGTATGACTTATTCAAATGATGAAATAATTAAAAAAGCGAATAATTGTCTTAAAAAAGGTATAAACCCCGCTAGTGCCGAGGTTGCATTAGGTGTTGCTTATTTTGAAAAAGGCTCATTGGAAAAAGCGCTTACTCATTATTTAAAGGCCCTCGAAATCAATGAGGCTTGCGCAGAAGCACATGCGGGGCTTGGCATGAGTTATGCCCGATTAGGCAAGAGCGATAAAGTTATTATGCATCTTGAAACAGCTCTTAAACTAAGCCCGGATTGCGGTTTGATTGCAAATTGGATAGCCGATGCTTATTACGATATCGGAGACTTAGATAAAGCAATTTCTTTTTATTCTGAAGCATTAAAACTGGATTCTGCGGATAATAACGCTCAAAATGATATGGCCGACGCATATCGTTTGAAGGGTGACCATAAAACAGCTCTTGAAATGTATGATCGAGCTTTGGCAATTGATCCCGGTGATACAAACGCCTTATTAGAAAAAGCTCAGTGTTTGGTTCAGTTAAAAGAGCCTGAAAAAGCTTTAATTACTCTTCGTGAGCTAATTACCAATTTTCCTGAAAGTCGCGATGCTGCTGCAGCCATGGTTGTTTGCGCTGCTATTTTGGGTAAATTGGGCAGGCAAAACGATGCTTACATATGGTTTACAAAATCATTAGAATTTTTTCCTTATAACAGAATGGTTCTTTTTCAAGCCGCAATATGCGCTTATAGGCTCAATAAACTACATGACGGAATAGGGTTTGTTCAGCGAATACTACAAATGAATCCTTCTGATGAAAGAGCCAAGTCGCTTTTAAAAAAACTTAATTCAAAAAAATAAGTATGTGTAAAAAAAAAAAGAAAGAGATTTTGCAGATGAGTTTAAACTTACAACGAAAAAATAGCGGAATGCTGTTACTTGTTGTTATTGGTGTAATAGGTGTTGCTTTTATTATTTTTATTTCGATGGTCGACAGAGTGCGACAAGAAAGTGCCGTAACAAATCGCGTTGCAATAAACGAACGTTTATACCAAGTATCTTCGGCTATTGGGCGTTTAGCAATCAAAAAAATTCAGAAAAAATTTGAATTGCGTGAATCGGGGTTCGGAAAAGAAATATTTGATTCGGCAGGCAAAACGGGCGTTGTCATGAAAGGCTCGCTAACTTCGGAGTTGAATGGCACTGTCTCGGGCATTGATATCATAGATGATCTGATTAAAGGGTTTAAAGATGAGTGGGGCGATGCCGGAAAACTTGAGTTTTCGGCTGACTACAGTGTTGAGCTCATTAAAGACAGCTTTGATTTGCCTTTTATCGGGTTTACGGGCGAAAAGAAGAACCGTGAGAGCAAAGGGTATATTGACGTTACAGTAACCGCTACTCATAACAAGGTAACCAAGAAGTTTACAATCAGAAAAGAATTTTATTTGCTAAGGCTTTTACCTGCGCCGTTTTACAGATTCACGCTTTTTTCTAAGAGCGGTGCAGACTTAAAAGATGAGGTTGCAAACAATAGTGAAGTAGACGGCACCGGTAAAATTGTCGCCGGTAAATTGCCTTTTGTCTGCATAAACAGAATGTTTGATAAGGCCAAGAAGAAAACCTTTGATTATAGTGAGCCTGCTTTTTCAGCCACCGGAGAGAATAATTTTGTTAAAAACGGTTGGATATACATGGGCGGACAGGGCAGATATGTTAATTCTCAAAATGAAAAGGGGCTTATACTTAATATTCCCACCGGCCTTGGCGATGATAATTTAACAAGTAAATTCGGAGAGCATTTTCATTTTTATTTTCAAGAAAAATCAGAAGGATGGGTTGTTTATGAGCCTTTCAGCAATCCACTGCAAAATTTGGGCTTTGACTCGAAAAATGAAATAGATTTTGTATATGTTGATTACGGGGTATTTAGAGGAATTGACAATATTAATTTCCCCCCTGAATCAAGTTATAACCTTTTCAAAAACGCATTTGCCGGTTATGATTCCGTATTTAAAAGCAGAAACGGGATTACTTGTTTTAATTCATCAAATGCGGTCTGGAGCGGAAGCTCAATGAGATTGTTCGGAACAATTAAGAATTGTACGCCAACCATCGTTTTTGGTCCGGTAAGAAGGCGTTATGTGCGAACTTTTGGTCTTATTTTTACTTGGAAAGGTGTAAGTCGAGTTTATGCCATAGCTTTAAAAAGTGAGGACAGCTTTAAAAAAGATATATATACTGTTGTTCCCGGCACCGAATATGTGTCTAGCGAAATTAAAAACTGGCTTACCAATAAGTATGGTGACTATGATTACGCAGCATATGACGACTTTGGAAAAAAATTCACCGATAATTTAGGAAAGGGTTCGTTTCCTAAATATGTTGATATGGTGCCTCAAGTTTTGGATTATGAACCATACAATCAGGCTTTGCATAATTTATGCGAGCCCACCGGGACCGATAAGTCGTGGCAAGAGGTTGTCGGAAAAGTTGATGGAACCTATATGCCTTCGCCTGCAAAACGTGATGAACTTTTGCAGGCCGATTATAAGTTTAACAACGATGTTAATTTGCACTATAACGGCAGTATCGAAGCTTTAGAAGTCTCTTCCGATTACCTTAAAGATCGTGTTACTTATTTAATTCCAAAAGAAGGAAAATCTGCTACTTCTTTAAAAAAATGCCAGTTTTTCCAAGATACTTTTGTTGAACAAGACGACAAGAAAAATAATCAGTTGTTTTTAAATCAAATTGTTGAGTTTGAGGGAGATTTAATAATTGATCAAGACTTAATTGTTCAAAAGGGCGGAATTATAATTTGCGACGGAAATATAACCGTTAACGCCTCTATTAAGAATCCTTATCTTGAGAAGCCCGGTGCGGCAGATGCGGACAATTTTGGTTGGTTAAGTCTTGTTTCCAGAAAAGGGAACATAGAGTTTAAGAGTAACGCCGGAAAAAAATTGGACTCAGATGCTACCGTTCCGCAAATTCACGGGTTTTTTATTGCTAAAAAAAATGTCGTAGTTGACAGTAGACTGCATATCATAGGCGGAGTTGCAACGGACCGAATGGAGAGTCTTGTTGAAAAGGGCTGCGTTATACAATGGGGATTTCACCCGGAAGAAATCTCAGAAGACAAAGACTTGTCTTTGCGCGATTATTATGGTCTTGCCATTGGCCCTCGCGACATAGAAATAATTACAGAGGATTAGAATATTTTTAAACTTTTTTAAATCTATTCGGTATATATAAATGAGCAGGCAGGAAAAAAGTGATGTTGAGCTTATAAAACTTGTGCTTAGCGGAGAATGCGAAGCATACTCTGTTCTGGTACAAAGATACGAAAAGCTTGTTTTCAGTTTTTTGCTGTCTCGAATGAATTCTATTCAGGACATCGAAGATGTTGTTCAAGATGCTTTCGTTAAAGCTTACAAGCATTTGGCAAGCTTTGATTGCGAACGTAAATTTTCGGCTTGGCTGTTGACTATCGCACGGAATATAATGATCGACAGTCGTCGCAAGTTGAGCAGAGATTTACCTTCAACCGACTTGGTTATTGATATACTATTAACTGATTCGGCGAAAGAGGAAAGTGAACAGCCGGCAGATATTCTGATTAGACGTGAGCGATTTCGCAAAATTCTGATGCTGATTCGAGAATTGCCCGAAGAATTTAAAACGCCTTTCCTTTTGCGAGTTGTTAACGAGATGAGTTACCAAGACATCGCAGATTCAATTGGGATTCCGCTTCAAACGGTCAAAAACAGAATTTTTAAAGCCAGAACTTTACTCAGAGAAAAAAGGGAAAAAAAAGATGAAATGCCCAACTAAGGAAAAATTGATTCTTTACGTGGAAGCCCTTATATCAGAAGATGAGTCTTTGGGTAACGAGTATTCTGCAAAAGAATTTGAGAACCATCTTAAAACTTGTAAGACTTGCTCGGCTTTTGTTAATTCTATTGTTGAAGATGATAAAATATTGAAAGAAGACACGGGCAAGTTGTTTGAACGACATTCGCAGGCTAGTGCAATCATGGAAAAGGTTCGTGGAATACCGTTGTCTAAAGAGAGTCATTCAACATTGCCGCACGAATTTGTTAGGCTGTTTTTTAAATGGTTTTTCCCTTCTTTGGCGATATTTTTGATTGCGATTATGTCTTTCATGCTGTTCTCTTCAAAAGAAGATAAAATTCGTAAAACTGTCACACTTGTTTCATTAAGAGCCGTTGACTCAGATTCATACTATAACGGTGAACCCTTTTTGGGGCCCGTTTTTGATAAAGTAGAGATTAATGAATTGTCTGCATTTGACTTAAATGGCAAATTCAGAATGACTTTGGAAAGTGATTCTCTGTCTGAACTGGATATAGTTGGCAGTATGACCGTTAAAGTTGATACTAACTCCTTTTTGAGTTTTGAAGGCCGAGATATAAATATTGAACTTATTACAGGGCGCGAGTTGCCTTTGTCGGTAAACGGAGCATCGAAACTTCTAAACAAAGAGCATAACATTAAAATAGAACTCAACCCTGAAAGGTCTCAAGTATCATCCGATATTCGTAAAATTGATGATATTTCTGTAGACGCCAACGTTAAGACGAGCACAAAGGCACTTATACCAACTATCGACAACACACTTCCCGAAAAATTGCCTTCTTATAAGAATGAAACAGAGGAAGAAAAAGAAAAGTTCGGGGCAAAATTGAAGTTTAGACTGCGAAGTTTGCCCGAGGCTATTTATATCAAACCAGAAGAAATTAACCCAGAGAGCGTTGACGTTTCGAACGATTCATCATACCATAATGATAAGAGTGCTTTAACAGAAGAAAGTTATGAACCTTTTGATGGCAAAGCCTTTAAATATAAGGACTGAAAATGACTGTACCCGCGTCTGTTCGGCAAGCCTTTACAATGATTGAAGTTGTGGTAGCTATAATGGTTATTGCAATGGCGTTTGTGCCGATGTTGAATTTGTTTAAGTTTGGCAGTCAAGGAACCGTTAACAATGTTAATGAGGTGACTGCAACCAATTATGCCTCTGATTTAGTGAACTTTGTCAGAGAAATTCAGCATTATAAACTTGAAGAAGCGGTGAAAGACAAGATTGAATTAAAGACTGATGCGGAGATCAAAGATTTTTTTGCGAACAAGCTTAAGCTAAACCCGCCGCCTGCGGTAGAAGAACCTTTTGAGCGAAGTATAGAATTGAAAAGGTATGACGGCAAAGTAAAAAAGGGTGGCGGTATTCTCGGAGCTATCGGAGCCTGGATAGGCGAGGCGATTGCTGCATATGAGAAGCGACAGGCTATAAGCAGCTATCTTTTTTCTGTAACTGTAAGTTTTCCAAGGCCCACAAAAGCCGGAAGAGACAAAGTGAGGCTTTTCTCTATGGTGGTGGAATAATGAACAAAACAGAAAAAAGGCATGGCTTTTCTATGACCGAGATAATGGTAATAATTGTCATAGTAAGTATTATAGCTACGAGTGCTTATAAGATCATGTCAACAGTATTTTCGCATTTCACTAAAAGTCAGACGAAGTTGACTAACCTTAGAATGGCTAACGTTGTAATTGAATGGATCAAATCTGATGTGAGGGCAAGCGTTATCCCCTCGAGCGATGAAGAACAGCCCAAAATTGAAGAAACTACGTGCACCTTTTGCATAACAGACAATAAAGGTGAAAACAGCAGGTCAATGGTAGAATACGTGTTTAAAGACAACTCTGTAACAAGAACCTATAAAGGGCAAACACGAAATCTTACCGGTAAAGTTCAGATTACAGACATGAAATTTGCTGAGGTGCTTGATGAAAAAACTAAAAGTAAAGCCTTGTTGATAACCATAAAAGTTGACAGAGACAAAGAGCTAGAGGATAGAACTGATTCTCAAAAAATGAATGTTGTTCAGTTAGAGACTATTTTGTATCCGAAATTTTACGAAGAATGCTTATCTGTCGAGGAAAAGTATTGGAACAGTGCCAGGCGAAATGCCACAGGAGGGGTATAATGAAAAAATCTGCCTTTTTGTTAATTGCAATGATCGTTATTTCTGCAGCATCTCTCGATGCCAAAACTCATACCATAAAAACAGGTGACACATTATGGGATTTAGCTGCTTCAAATTACGGAGACCCGACTCTATACAGCGTATTGTTAGAGGTGAACGGAATAACAAATCCGCGCACTATTCTAAATGGTACGGTTATAATTATTCCCGATAAAAGCACAATGGTTCGTATTGCAAATGAAACAGACCAAAGCAAGCGAAAAAGCTTGATAAAAACTGCCACCGGCAACCAGGGTAATTCACAAGAATCAGGGATTACAAACCCAAATACCAGCAATCAAGCCAAAGATCAGGTTTCTCGAAAAAGAACAAAGCTTAGTGAACAAGATTTATCATTTAAGAATGTTCTTGACGGCCCGAATACAACCGCCGACACTTTGATTAAGGTAGACGAAAGCAAATAAGAACTACGTCGGCTAAAAAGGTAATATGAATTTATTCATATTACCTTTTTGCTATTAATGTTGACTTTTATTTTTATGAAATGTATTCTAAAAACTGTTTGGGACTATATAATTAAAACTCGATAGGCTTTTACGGTTTTATAATGTGTGACTGTTTAAGACTGTAATGTTTTACCGGTTTATCGATAATCAAGGAAATAAATTATGTCGACACCGTACAACATTGTTCTTGGAGTAATTGGCTCAGATTGCCATTCGGTAGGCAATAAAATTCTTGAAGCGTATTTTACTGAAAATGGTTTTAATGTAACCAATTTAGGGGTAATGGTGAGCCAGGAAGAGTTTATCGCGGCGGCCATTGAGACCGGCTCCAAAGCTATTTTAGTCTCAAGTTTATACGGCCACGGCGAAATTGACTGTGCCGGGTTGCGCGAAAAGTGCATCGAAAAAGGCTTAGATGACATAATCCTGTACGTCGGCGGCAACTTGGTTGTCGGTAAAGTTCCATTTGAGCAAGTTGTGGAAAAATTTAAAAAAATGGGTTTTGATCGTGTTTTCAGCAATGAGGGTTCTCTGGATCAAGAAGCTGAATTGTTGCGAAAGGATATTGAAGAAAGACTAAAATGATTCCTCAAAAGATTATCTGTGTTGATATCGGCTCGACATACACAAAAGGCGCTGTTTTCAACCCGACAGAGGATCGTTTTAAAGTAGGTGCCCGCGCAGTTGTGCCTACCACAGTAAATTACCTTCCTGATGGTTTTTATAAAGTTCTTGAGGCGCTGATCCCCGGTTTTGGCTCTGAACACGCATATGATAAAACGGATTTCCCCGTTTTCTTTTCTTCGTCCGCAAAAGGCGGCCTTAAAATTGCCGTGGTCGGACTGGTTCCGGAAATGTCTTTGAACATCGCACGCTTGGCTGCTTTTTCGGCAGGTGCGAAGGTTTGTGCCGCTTTCCCTTACCGTCTTGGCAAATCAAATATTGCACAAATCGAAAGTTTGGCTCCCGATATCCTGCTTTTCTGCGGCGGCACCGACGGCGGTAATGAGCGCTATGCTCTCGAAAACTCGAAAATGCTCGCCGCTTCAAAATTTTCGGGCACAATAATTTACGCAGGGAATAATTTTGTGGCCGATGAAGTAGCTAACACTCTCTCTTCTAAAGAAATCGTGGTAACAGAAAACGTTATGCCTGATTTTGGAAAATTAAACATAGAACCTGTCAGAGAGGCCATCAGAAAAGTTTTCTTAGAAAAGATTATTTCAGGGAAGGGTCTAAACGAGATTGTCAAAAAGTTCGAAGCCCTGCCGGTTCCAACGCCCCTCGCAGTATTTAACCTTGCAAAGGCAATAGGAGAAAATGTTAAAAACTGGAGTAACTTTGCCATTATAGACATGGGAGGCGCTACAACAGACTTTTATTCTTATACAGATGCTTTTCATTATGATGGCGAAACGGTTATGAAAGGAATAGTAGAACCTCTGTTAAAAAGAACCGTCGAAGGAGACCTCGGTATGAGAGTAAGCGCAGAATCTGCTTGCGAAACCGGAACAGATTATTTCGCCTCTCTCGGATTTGACGATAATAAATTAAATGATCTAAAAAATTATAGTTTAAAAATTTCTGAATCACCCGAATATTTACCCGAAAACGAAACAGAAAAAATGTTCGACCGCACCTTGGCAGGAGCTTGTATTTATCATTCTTTGCTTAGGCACGCCGGCACAATCGAAGAAGTTTTCACAATTAAAGGGCGTATTTGGGCACAAACAGGTAAAGATTTAAGACGAATTAATAAAATTATTGGTACAGGCGGTTATTTGGCGGCCATGGGGCGAAACAACGAGAAAATTATTATTCCCTCTGAACCAACGACTCCATGCGAAAAAATTCCCCTTTTGCCCCAAAAATTCACATATCATGCCGATAACACATATGTTTTACCGCTTCTTGCAAATTTAGCGGAAAAATACCCAAAACATTGTGCTGTTACCGCAATAGATTCATTGATTAATGAGCAGCAAAAATGAACGAAGGAGCCACCAACGTGAGCGTTTACAAAATTAGTGACGAAAAATTTAACGAAATCCGCAATGAAATACTTGCAACTTGGCCGACCGGTAAAGACGTAGACTTCGAAGAAGCAATAAAATATCAACAGGCTATTCCTGAATCAAAAAACTTTGCTGTTGCAATGAAAAAAGCCGGTGAAGAAAATAGAACTTTGCTGCAGCCCAGAGCCGGAGTGGCATTGGTGACAGAACATATCAATTTGCTTAAATACCTCGAAACTGAGGGTGAGGCAGATCTGCTGCCGACAACCATTGATGCCTATACAAGACTGAATCGTTACGAAAATGCCGCTGATGGCGTTGAAAAATCATTGCAGGCAAGAACCTCCCTGTTAAACGGATTCCCTGCAGTTAATCACGGTTTGGTGGGCTGTCGAATGGTCACAGAAGCCGTTAAATCTCCCATTCAGGTGCGTCACGGCACCCCTGATGCCAGGCTTCTTGCCGAAATAACCTTGGCAGGCGGATTCACAAGTTTTGAAGGCGGCGGGATATCATATAATATTCCTTACGCCAAAAAGGTTCCGTTGCAAAAATCAATTGACGACTGGAAATATGTTGACAGGCTTGTTGGAAAATACGAAGAACGCGGCATTCATATTAATCGTGAACCGTTTGGCCCTCTTACCGGAACTTTAGTGCCGCCATGCGTAAGTCATGTCGTTGCGATTGTTGAAGGTATTTTAGCCTTGAGACAGGGAGTTAAATCAATTACTCTGGGCTATGGACAAGGCGGCAATTTAGTTCAGGACGTTTCGGCAATATTGTCTCTTAAATCACTTGCACACGAATATTTTAAACGAGAAGGTTTTAACGAATACGACCTCACAACTGTCTTCCACCAGTGGATGGGCGGGTTCCCACCCGATGAAGCAAAAGCTTTTGCTGTAATTAGCTTGGGCGCAACTGTTGCAGTGTTGTCAGGTGCCGATAAAGTTATCGTTAAAACACCTCACGAAGCAAAAGGAATTCCCACAAAAGAAGCTAACGCACAGGGCATAAAAGCAACAAGACAAGCTGTTAATATGCTTCGCGACCAAAGATTTCCGGTGAGCGAAGAACAAAATATCGAGACCGAACAGATTAAAAAAGAAGTTCGCAGTTTGATGGATACAATTTACAGACTGGGAGAAGGCGATATAGAAAAGGGCGTAGTTGCAGCTGTAGAAGCAGGAGCGCTTGATGTTCCGTTCGCGCCTGCAGTATGTAATCATGGCAAAATTTTGCCGATGCGAGACAATAACGGCTACATCAGAATATTTAATAAAGGCAATATGGCATTAAGCGATGAAATCATGGCATATCACCGCGAAAAACTTGAGGAACGCGCAAAAATCGAAGGGCGAAATGTGTGCTTCCAAATGGTTACAGACGATATTTACGCAATAAGCAAAGGTGCTTTGGTAGGGAGACCAAGATGAGAATTTCAAAGGTAACGTTTTCCAGAGGTATTTCAGCATTTTATTTTGATGACCAGCGCGCAATTAAAAAAGGCGCAAAACACGACGGCTTTACTTATGTGGGACAACCCGTAACTCAGGGCTTCACAAACATAAGACAGGCCGGACAGAGCATATCCATAATTATGCTGCTCGAAGACGGGCAAATAGCGACCGGCGATTGTGCTGCGGTTCAGTATTCCGGAGCAGGCGGCCGCGATCCCCTTTTCCTCGCCAACGAATTTATTCCGTTCCTGGAAAAACATATCAAACCGCACCTTGAAGGTATGGAAATCGGCACCTTCAGAGATATGAGCAAAAGGTTTTGCGAAATGAAAATTGAAGGAAAACCTTTACATTCCGCAATTAAATACGGCTTGACCCAAGCATTGCTCGATGCGGTTGCAAAATCGCTCAGAATTATGCCTTGTGAAGTTGTTTGCAATGAATATAACTTACCGATTATCGCAAAACGCGTGCCCATATTTGGACAGAGCGGCGATGACAGATATAACAATGTTGACAAAATGCTTATTAAGGGTGTCGAAGCTTTGCCACACGGCTTAATTAATAATGTCGAGGAAAAACTTGGGCTACAGGGCGAAAAGCTCAGAGAATACGTCAGATGGCTTGTAAAACGTGTTAAAACCCTCAGAGCATGCGACAGTTACAAACCCGATTTGCACATAGACGTGTACGGAACTATCGGACAACTTTTCGAAAATGATATGATTAAAGTTGCTGACTATGTGGCATCCCTTGAAAAAGATGCCGAAGACCTGCAGCTTTATATTGAAGGGCCGGTTGATGTCGAAGCGAAATTGCCCCAAATCGAAGCCTTGAAAACAATTACCGACCGTCTCAGAGCAATTGGATCAAATGTTAAAATTGTGGCCGACGAATGGTGCAACACTTATGAAGATATTAAAGATTTTACTGATGCAAAATCTTGTCATATGGTGCAAATTAAAACCCCTGATCTAGGCGGAATACAAAATATTGTAGAAAGCGTTATTTATTGTAAACAAAATGGCATGGAAGCCTATCAAGGCGGAACATGCAATGAAACTGACAACACCGCACGCATTTGTGTGCATTTGGCAATGGCCGCACAAGCCGAAAGAATGCTCGCAAAACCGGGTATGGGGTTTGATGAAGGCTACACAATTGTAAATAACGAAATGGAACGAATTATTTCCGTTCTCAAAATGAAATACGGAGAAAAATGAAATGACTAAGAAAGAATTTAAGGTTCTATCGCCTACGGCCATACTTGGCTATGGTTTTCCCGAAGCATCTTTTTTGCGCGGAATAGAACAAAAACCTGACTTGATCGCTGTAGATGCCGGTTCTACCGATCCGGGGCCTTTTTATCTGGGCGCAGGGAAAGCTTTTACTGACAGAGAATTCGTAAAACGCGATTTGAAATACATGATTTGCGCGGGTGTTGAACATAAAATACCTGTAGTGGTTGGAACTGCAGGCGGTTCAGGAGCCGATGTGCACCTCGAGTGGTGTAGGCAAATCATTGAAGAAATCGCTAAAGAAAACAATCTGACATTCTCTATGGCAGTTATACCTTGCGATGTTTCAAAAGAAAATGTAAAAATAGCCCTTGATGAAGGCAGAATAGTGCCTTTGGCATATGTTCCAGAACTGACGAAAAAAGATATTGACGATACAACTTATGTGGTGGCGCAAATAGGACCGGAGCCAATTATTGAGGCTCTTAAAGACGGCTGCGACGTCGTTCTGACAGGCCGCTGTTACGATCCCGCTTGCTTCGCGGCACTTCCTATCATGAAAGGCTACGACCCGGGATTGGCGCTGCATATGGGTAAAATCTTGGAATGCGCGGCGATCGCGGCAACACCGGGGTCAGGCTCTGATTGCGCAATGGGGACTTTAACCGAAGACTCATTTATTCTTGAAGCTCTTTCGCCTGACAGAGTCTTTACTTGCGAATCTGCTGCGGCACACACTTTGTATGAAAAAACCGACCCTTACCACTTGCCGGGGCCGGGCGGAGAAATTAACCTCGAAAACTGCTCGTTTAAAGATCTGGGCAACGGAAGAGTCGAAGTCAAAGGCAGTAAGTTTGTGCCGACAGAAAAGTTTTACCTTAAACTCGAAGGCGCGAAATGCATCGGTTACAGAACCATAAGTATTGCCGGAACACACGATCCGATAATGATTGCAAATATCGATAAAGTTTTGCAGCAAGTTAAAGAAAGAATCAATGTGCTTTCCGGTGATAACAAAAGAAGCGACAATTTGTTTTTCCACGTTTACGGTAAAGATGGCGTAATGGGAAGTCTTGAACCCAATCCGAATGTTAAATCACATGAACTTTGCATTGTAATTGAGGCACTTTGCCCAACACAAGATCAGGCTAATACCCTTTGTAGCGTGGCGCGTTCCACAATGTTGCATTATGGCTACGAAGGTCGTGTGTCAACCGCAGGAAATCTGGCGTTTCCGTTCTCGCCCTCTGACATAACCGTCGGTAAAGTATTCGAATTTTCAATCTATCACCTTATGGATACAAAAAATGAAATACTTTTCAAGCATCGTATCGAAAAATACGAGCAAGGAACGAGGAAATAAACCATGAAAAGAAATATTACCGAAGCCGCAAAGGTTATTAGATCAAAAAATGCGGGTCCTTACGAGCTTACTTTTGATATAATGTTCAAAACTAAAGAATATTTTGAACATTTTAAAGAGAACAAAGTAATAAATAAAAAAATGTTTGCCGAACTCTATAAAATTCCTGAAGCGGATATTATGACTATTGTTTGGTTTGCACCTGCAAATGCTGTCAAAGTTACTATAAAAAGGCCTATTTCGTCAGGTGCACCGGGCGAAACAGATATTTACGGCGCTCAACAGCATGCTCCGTTATTCAATATAGAGTTTTAAATTATGTCGCACACTTTTCTTAACGCTAACCCCGCTAATTTCGAGACTCTGATGTATGCTACTTATTACGCACCGCGAGGGCGTCCTCGTATGTATAATCTTGGCAGTTTGCTGGCTAGCAGATATTTGAGACCTACTGATTTGGTTATCGGAATTATCGGGGCAGAAGGATCAGGGAAGTCGACTCTCATCAAAGGCTTGTTTCCCGGCTTAGAACTCACTAATGATGACGACGGCGTAAACATGAAAGTGGCACCGATTTATGATTTCCATCCCGATAATTACTTCGCGCCTCACACTTTTCATCTCGATATTCGCTATGAATTGGCATTTCATCAGCCGTTTGAAATTATTGACGCTGTAAACAATGCAATCGAAAACGGCAGGCGCGTGATAATGGAACACTTCGATTTGATTTTCGATCAGTTAGGTTATAATGCTCAGTTGATTTTTGCCATCGGAGAAGAACTTGTTGTTGCAAGACCAACTGTCTTTGGCCCTTTCCCTGCAGAAATAAAAAAACACGCTGACAAAACCGCAGTCTACAGAAGAATGGCTCACAGCGCAGAAGATATTACGAGCTATGTGCTAATGGTAGACTATAAATATACTCGAAGAGTTTTACATTCAGACGTACGGCATGGGTTTGTTATAAAATTCCCTGAAAAACCTGATATCCCGATTCCTGAGTTGGAAGCTAAGGTTAAGGCTGTAATCGATGAAAATAGAGCCATAAACTGCGGCGGAAAAGATAAAATAACCATTGGCGATTGGCAAATGTTTTGCACCGGATCCAGAACACATATTAAAAGCAGCGGCGAAATTAAAAATTTCAGACTCTGGCATGAATATGTATATGACCCAATAGCAAAAGAATACATGCTCGTCGGAATGGTCGGGCCTAAGCAGGGTACTAGCATAAGAGCTATTCATTATTTTGATGATGATGAGTTAAGCGGAAGCACGCCGATCTGATTGCTTAACACAAAAGAACACCCCGAAAAACTTGAAGTATTCGGGGTGTTTTTTTTACGAAAAGACGATAATCAGGGTATGGTTATGGTTATGTTATGAATTAGGCCTTCATCTACGTTTTGAGGAACGGTTAAAATAGGGCTTTGGTAGCGAAGTTCATTTCCGGGGAAAGTGAATACTTGAATTTTATAAGATCCCGCCGGGAGTGCAAGTATATAGTGATGGTGGCTTCCGGTTAACACTGCAGAAGTAAGATCGCCTTGAACTAACGCGCCTGTTGAAGTGTCTTCGGCGCGAACATCGTAAATAGTAGTAGTGCCGACGCCTGTGAGACCGGTGCCGCTGACTGTGCCCGTTATTCCATATAGCTGACCGGGTCGCTGAAAACCGTGTGCAGCTTGATTAAGATACTGAGTAATCGAATTTGTAAATTCATCGCCGTCATAAATATTTATCCCTTCTGAGAGCAATGTTTCAATTTGTAATGTCAAAGAAGCTATCTGATTATCGTTAAAACTACTTAAGAAGTCTGAGAAAGTAACCGTCTCATCGTCTGCTTTCAGTTTTTCAAAAAGCATTGCTTTTGCCGTTGAGTCAGGATTTACGCTGCACGGAATCTCATCGCCGTTAATTGCTGCAATTTTTTGTTCGGTGGTTATAGAAAATAAAGATTTAAGAATAGGGTTGTTGTTAACTTTTACTTCAATTTCATAGTTTTCGGCCAATAATAGCTCTTTTATCACTTCTGTATCAGCGTGCAAGGGAAGTGTTGCCGTAATTCCCTCATTGCTTGGAATCAGATCTGATGAATTAAACTCGTAAAATACGCTCGAAACTCTTGCGTCGTTGTAAAATTTATAGAGGGTTACAGTTGCAGAGCCCAAGGAAAACGGCACCGGAGCATCGCCTCTTAACTAATTTTTTCAATGTATGCACTTCTCGAAGTATAATAAAACAACATAATTATTCTGCATTTTTTTCTGCCATTATGCAATCCCAATCGTTTTAAATCCTAACTTAAATAACAAACTCATGAAATCAATATCTAAGTCTGCCTTTAAAGTCATTTTATCGCCGGTTGCAGGGTGCGTGAAGGTGAGTTCTTTCGCGTGCAACATCAACCTGTTTAACCCATATTTTTCAGACAACATGCGATTGTGAAACCCATCACCGTGCTGATGATCGCCAATCATATGATGAAAAATATGCTTCATGTGCCTTCTTATTTGTCTGTTTCGACCCGTAAGGGGCGTAATTTCAAGTAATGAATATCTTGAAGTCGGGTGGGGTCTCACCGGAACATCAATCTCGACTTTTTCGAGCAATCTGTATTCTGTAATCGCTTCTCTTGCCTCTTGGAGCTTGCTCTTTTTTTTATCGGTCATTTTGTCCCATAAATCTTTAAGCGGGTGATTGATCACCCCAAACTCTTCTGTAAACCCTCTTACCAAGCCTAAATACTTCTTTTCTACATCTCGGTTCATAAAAGCTTCGCTCAATTTTTTTGCCGAATCTGATGACAACCCAAACACTAAGACCCCCGAAGTCGGCTTATCTAAGCGGTGAACAGGGTAAACAACTCGTCCGAGGAAATTACGCAAAATTTGAAGTGCGTTTTGAGTCTCGTGTTTATCGATTAAACTTGCATGCACCAACAATCCTGCAGGCTTATTTATTGCCACAATATATTCGTCTTGGTATATAATCATTTGTCAAAAACACGCTTCAAGGTATCCACCGCGTCCTTTTTGAACTCGTCTCGCATTTCTTTTGGTCTGATTTGCTTAACAAAACTGATATCCCCGCTTTCATCAAACAAAACAACGGTAGAAAAAAGGCCGTCCAACTCTGAATTCATTGCGCCGTATCTCATATCGTAAAACGTCACCTGACGCAAACCGGATTCGTTTAAAGCGCTTTTGCTCCTGATCATGTCCATTGCAAAAAGCTTGAACAACTTACAGTGTTCATGCTCTGCCGCCTTTTGAACAAATTCGTCTTTGTCTGATTTCGCTAAACGAAGCGGCGCAATAGGGACGTCTGATCCCTTTTTTAAGTAAGTAACCATAAAATTATCGTCAGCATCCCGTCCTACAACCCTAAAAATACTTATGTTCAAAAGTGTCGGCATTGCACGAACTTCAACAGCCTCAAAATTTTGCTGTTTAAACATTTCTTTGCCCAATGCGGCCAAATGCTGCGAATTATGATAACCCCAGGCTGCATATCCAAAACTTAACCCCAACGCCGCAATAGAAAGCATTCTGATTTTGGAAGGTTGAACCAAACTAAAAATACCCAAAATGGTGACAATTAACAAAGGTGCAGAAAAAATTAAATCAAGTATAGAAACACAATCAATGGCCAAGCGCTTCTCGGTAATCGGCCATAGTATCGCCGTTCCGTAACTGGTAAACCAATCTATAATAGGGTGCGTTGTAAGCGCGAGAATTGTAATGCCAACCCATTCTCGATTTGTTAACCCATTTTTCGCAATTTTACTGACCAAAATTCCGAGCGGAATCGCAAAGATGAAGCACAAAATTATCGAATGCGTTGGCCCTCTATGATACTTTAAAGAAGCCCAAGGCCCCCACAAACGCGCTATCACATCAAAGTCTGGCAAAAGACCCAAAATAAAACCATAGATACTTGCCTTTTTCCCGCCTTTATGTCCATATGCAGCCTGTGCAACAGCCGCACCCAATAAGCCCTGCGTCACTATATCCATTTTATAATCCTAACGTTTGTCGTAATAATGCCTTCACAGAAGCATCACGGCCCCTAAACATGCGAAAAACTTCTGCGGGGTGTTTGCTGCCTCCAAGCGCCAAAATAGTGTCTCTGAAACGTTTTCCGGTCCTCGCCATCGCATCTTTGTCTTCGCTGCCCAACTCGATAAAGGCTTCATAAGCGTCAGCGCTAAGCACCTCAGCCCATTTGTAGCTATAATAGCCCGCCGCGTAGCCGCCCGCAAAAATATGAGTGAACGAACATAAAAATTTATCATTCTCGTAAGCACGTAAAACACAAGTTTCGTTCGCAATTCTTCTGAAAGCATCAAATGGGGTCTCTGAACCATTTATGTCATATTCACCGTGTAAATAAAGGTCCGCTTTCGCAAAAGTTAGCTGCCGCTGCATCTGGTAAGCCGCCCGGTAGTTTTGCGATTCTTTTAATTTTTCGTAAAGTTCTTTGGGAAGGGGCGACCCTGTTTTGTAGTGGCGCGCCATCTGTTCTACCGTAGTCTGCTCGGTGCACCAATTTTCCATAAACTGGCTTGCAAGTTCAACCGCATCCCACTCAATGCCCGAAACGCCCGCAGCATCTGCCTCATCAACCGTTGTGAGCATTCCCTGTAAAGCATGTCCAAACTCGTGATAAAGCGTGTTCACTTCGTAAAAATTCATGAGCGACGGCTCAGAACCAATCGGAGGAGTTCCGTTGCAAATAACATAAACCACAGGACGAACTAGCTTGCCGGCAGTAATGCGGCGATTGCGGCACGTGTTCATCCAGGCTCCCCCGCGCTTTTCAGACGGGCGAGAGTAGGGGTCTAAGAAAAAATGTGCAATCATTTCGTCATTTTCGTCAAATACATTGTAAAATCTGACATCCTCGTGCCAAGTAGGAATCTTAGGGTATTCAGAGCTTTTTATGGTTATGCCGAACAGTCTTGTGCATAAATTAAACATGGCATCTAATACTTGTGGCATCGGAAAATAAGGCTTGAGCTGCTCTTCGGTGAATGAATAAAGCTTTTCGCGCAGTCGTTCTGACCAATACATCATGTCCCATGGCATTAGTTTTTCTTTGAAGCCGCTTTCAGCAGCAAACGTTTCGAGCTCTTCATGCTCTTTTTGCGCCGAAGGTGCCGCAGCTTTTTCAAGTTTTGCGAACATTTCAAAAACATTATCAGCACTTTGAGCCATTTTACTGCTTAAACTTAGTTCTGCATGATTCTTATAACCAAGCATTTGTGCTTTTTCATGTCTCAGAGCCAGAATTTCTCGAATCAGAACTGAATTGTCAAATTCGCCTTCGGAAGCCCTTGTTGTGTAAGCATGATATAGCTCAAAACGACGGTTGCGATTTTTGCAATGTTGCATAAAAGGTATATAACAAGACTGATCAAGGGTTATGAGCCATGGCCCTTCATTAAAATCTTGGTTCGTTGAACCTTGATTTGTCTTCTTTTGCCAAGCTGAATGCGTTAGTCTTTTTAATGATTCGGGCCAGCCGTCTGTTTCCTCTTGCTCTGTTATTGTTAAAGAATACGCTTTGGTAGCGTCTAAAACATTGTTGGTAAACTTGCTTGATGCTTCGTTTAAGCGTTTGATTATCTCGTTAAATCTTTTTCTGTCGGCATCATTTAAACCTATACCGCTTTTTTCTGCCGATAAAATCTGCTTGTCGATGATGCGCTGTTTTGAACTTGTAAGTCTTTCGTATTCAGGGCTTGCTTGAAGCTTTTTCAAAGCCTTGTAAATAGGAACGCTCTGAGATAATTGCAATGAAATTCTTGTGCACTCGGGCATTAATAGGTCGTATACTTTACGAAGTTTGTCTGAATTTTTTACGCTCTTAAGATGTCCTAAAATTTGCCAAGTATATTCAAAGTCAAGATCAATTTCTTCAAAAGGTTTGAAAAGGGCATCCCAAGTTGGTTGTGCATCTTTTTCAACTTGTTTTAATATGTCTTTTGTTTTTTCAAATACTTCAAGAACTGCCGGCTCAAAATGTTCGGCAGTGATTTCATCAAATAATGGCAGTCCAATGCGCCTTGAAAGCGGGTTATTATTTGTACTCATTTTATACCTTCCGGGTTGCTATACTGTAAATAAAATATTTTGAAAATCAAATTTTGCAACCTGTTTCACGCTATATTACATTGATTTGTTAATAATTTCAATTATTTCTGACTCCAGGTTCTAATGCCAAATTTTCATATATCTGTGTTTTGACTTTGCAGGGTTAAAGTGTTAGATTTTATATATGGTGAACATTGCTTCTGCTAATAAAATGGGTGTACTGAACCTACCTCTCGAATATAACCCGGGAAAATTCAAAAAAATCTTGGGTGCTTTACCTTTTACAATTGAAGCAAACGGTATAAGAATTCTTGACCACGAATCCATTGATTATAGCGATATTGTTTCTGTTGCTGCAAATTCTGTTTATCTTGAAATTTTAAACAGAAATAACGCCGTGCTTAGATTAAATTGCGGTTTAAAAGCTAAAAATTATGCCGAACTGATTCAAATTATTAAAAATGAGAATTCTGAATACGAAAATTATTCCAATGAACTTGAAAAAAACAATCTTAATAATTCTTTTGATTTTGTAAATAATATCCTTGAATTTAGAACTTTACCTTACGTCCGTGCTACTGCCTATATTTTAAAAATTGCAATTGTTAAAAATTTATCTGACATTCACTTTGAACCGACGGAGTCTGATAAGATAAATCTGACCGTTAGGCAATCCGGAGAAATAATTAAAGTTGCTTCCTTAGAAAAGATTAAATACGAACGAGTGGCAGCAAGGTTGAAATATTTGGCAAAATGTCTTTCTCACGTTGATGATCTTCCTCAAGAAGGCGCTTTTAAACATGACAACATAGATGTGAGGCTTTCTACATTTCCAACAGATAATGGCGAAAGAATTTCATTAAGAATTATTAACACAATTAAATTTTTATCTCTTAATTCTCTGGGGTGGTCTGATGAACATGCCGCTATTTGGCTAAATACAATTAAAAGCAACAGAGGCTTGTATATAATCTCGGGAAGGGTAGGAAGCGGTAAAACCACTGCCATGTATTCATCCTTATATGAGCTGTCTATCCAAGGGGATCACTTGAGAGCTGTTACCATAGAAGACCCTGTTGAGTCTTTTATTCCCGGAATATGCCAAGCTTCTCTATCCTCTTTAAAAGAAAAATCATTGGCTAGTGCATTTAAACATATTTTGCGACAAGATCCCAATATTATCGCCCTAGGCGAAATAAGAGACGCCGACTGTGTTAAAGAAGTTTTGCAGGCTTCTTTGTCCGGGCATTTAATTCTTGCCACTTTTCATGCCGGTTCTGTTAACGAAACTGTGGAAAGGCTCAAACAAATGTCGTCGGACGAAAATATAGTTCTGCCCGGACTAAAAGGAATATTACATCTTGAATTAAAAAGAGAAGGGCTGAAATTATCTCCCGAAGTGCATTTTGCAAAAATCTCTGAAAACAAACCTGAGAGGGTGTTTTGATGAAAAGCTTAGGAATGAGTCTTTCAGATAATAATCATGTAGATATGTTTCTTTTTCAACTAGGTTCACTCTTATTAAACAAAAAATCCATGAATTTTGCTCTTAGAGAAATTGCTAATAATAAACTTCTCGGATACATTTCTATGAGAGCTGTTAAAATGGCTGAATATATGGAGTCCGGTAATGTAGTCGATTACAAAATTTTAAAAAAAGTTTTTCCCTTTTTGCCCGATCGCATAATACATATAATTGCTTTACCAATCTCAGACTATACAAAAGGGATTCTACTTGTTAATTGGAAATATTTGAAATTTAATCTGAAAACTTTGTTTAACTATGTTTATGCCCCGATTCTCTCAATATTTTTTGGCTGTGTAGTTTTTAAATTATTCGCACACTTTACTTTCCCTCAATTAAACGAAATCCTCTCTGGGTTGAATGTTGAGCGATCTTACTATCCGGAACTTCTTCTGGGCCCATTTTTTACTGAAGAATTTGCGAAAATAATTATTCTTTTGCCTGTGATTATATTTTGTTTTCTAATGCTGTTCGCAAAAATTGTTTTCTTAGTTAAAGGTGCATATAAGCTTCAAGACAGAGCAAATTTGTTGCGGATGCTTGCGGTTTTGCCATTTAACGAACGATTGAGCATTTTAACTATGATGTCAGAAAAGCGAATCTATAAGTCAGAATACTTAGTCTACAGAAACTTCACAAATCTCTTAAAAGAAGGCGTTGACATAAATTCAGCTTCTGACAGATCCGGTTTATCCTCGCAGTTAGGTTGGGTTATGCTACCAACTTTTAGAAACGAGACTTCTTCAGAGGTGATCTTAGATGTTGCAACACTATTTGAAAAAAGACTTGAATATCTGATTGATAAAACCGGCCACATGTTGAGGCTTTTGGCAATCTTATTCGAAGGAGCCTTATTCGCAGCCTGCGCTTGGGTCCTTTTTTCTGCAATATCAGATATATTAACGGGTATAATGCTATGAAAAATAAAATAGATTATGCTCAAGTAATAGAGTTTTGTCATATAATTTTGATTATATCAAAAAGCGAAGGACGGATAAGCGATTCTTTATCTGCGTTGTTAACTAAAGATAAAGATAATGATAATAAAGCTTTTCAATGGGCACAAGCCATTGCTCAAAACCTTGAACAAGGTCATTCTATTGAGGAATCTTGTAAAATACTTGAGAATATAGATCCCGTATTAAACAGACTATTGCCTTTGATATTAAAAAAACAACTTTATAATTTATTAGAGGCATATATCCGTTTTCTTACTTTTCTGGAACTGTTGAAAGAAGATACGAAAAATGCATTATTTTACCCTTTTATCGTGTCGTGTTTACTATTTTTGAGTCTCTTGCAACTTAATTATATTTTATTTCCTGAAATGGAAAAAATTGTTCAAGACTTTGGTGTGAATTCGCCTTTTCTGATGAATATTCTTTTTTTTGCAAACAAAACATATTGGCCCTTATCTTTGCTGATTCCCGTATTCATTTTACTGTTTTTATGCCTGACAACACTATCAGTTTTTAACGGCAGACTTTTTGCTAATTCACTTATTGCCAAATTTACCGGTATACAAACGGCACTAAGATTGCAAGAAATTTCAAGAATTCAACATATGATTGGACTATACCTTTTATCTGGTGAAACACTTGAAAAGTCTATAGAAACTGTTGCCGAATTGTCTACACAAAAATACAAGTCTCATATGTTGTTTATTGCACAAAAACTTGCTGAAGGTATTTCCCACGAAATAGTTTTTAAAGATTCTAAAATATTTGAAATTATGATGCAAAATGAAGCCAATCAAGAATTATCCTCTTACTTTAAGTTGGCCTCAGAAAATAATTACAAATCTTCAAAATTAATTTTTAATGCCTATTCCGGCCTTATGGCCCTGATTTCTTTGCTCGCAGTTTCTTTTCTTGTTGCATTGATTGTATGCGCTACTTTTGATTCTTATTACTGGTTGATGTGGAGTTTTTAATGATTTATCGTAAAGGGATTTCGCTGATAGAAATTTTAGCTGCTACTGCCTTGTGCTCATTTATGCTTATTTCGATGAATATGCTAAACGCAAACCTTAATAAAGCATTGAAAAATGCTGATAAAAACTCAACCGCGATATTCTTGATTGAAAGTATTAAAAACAAGCTTAAAGCAGATCTGTTAAGCGGAATTTCCGCTTACGAAAATATTAACCCTGAGATTACGCAGTTTACTGATTCTAAAAATTGGCATGTTAAAGTAGTCAATAGAGAGAAAAATGGACTTAAATTAGTCTTATTTGAAAAAGATCTGTATTCCGGATTTGTTTATGAGTTTGGAGTTTTTGAAAATGAATAAAAAAGCTTTTACTCTTATAGAACTGATGATTGTAATCGCAATAATGTCAATTGCGATAACATTTTTACATCTCGGTAATTCCGGATTTATGAAGAGTTTTACACAAAAAAGCGAAATTATTAAGAATAACGATAATTTAGCCTCATTTTATTTATATATGAAAACTCAATTAAAAAAATGTGATTCTGTGATATTTGCGGATGAATATATAGTTAAATTTAAACCTGATATAACATTAAGAAGCCTTAATAACGGACATTCTGTAGAATTTAACGACAAATTGTTTGTTTTTGGCAATAACTACAAAATTTGGGGTTATGAGAAAGTAGATGAAAATACCTTTTCAATGCAGTTTAGCAGCGTAAATGAAAATATCAGAGTCTTTTGGAGAGTGGGCCATGAATAGCATCAATAATCGAAGAGGATTTGTCCTGTTTTTAACTTTTGCTTTTGGTATATTTCTTATTTATTCTGCTTTTTCAGTAAGCTTAATTGACATAGTTGCCCTGTATAGAAAACAAAATTACTGTCTTGATTTGGCAGGAAGAGTTAAATAAATTGAATTTCAAACCGCAAAATAATTTAATATGACAGCCTCAGACAATATTAACGACTATATTTATAAAGGAAAAACATTAGTTGCTCTGACTCAAATGCTAGAAGACGGGTCAATGTGCGATGAAAATCTTTTATTATCACTTTTTCAATCTATAGACGATGATTTTTTATTGTGTAAAATATTGGAATTAATTGCTTCACAAAAAATTATTAACGGAGTTCAGTTTGCCACAAAATATTTGAGCCACCCAAACCCAAGGGTTAGAGCTAACGCAATAGAAGCAGTCTCATTAGATATAAAACTCTCTCTAAGCAAGGTTTTTGAATTAGCGAAAGATAATAATAATCGTGTGGCAGTAAATGCTATTCTTGCACTTCAAAAGCAACCGACTAAAAAATTACACGAACTTATTAATAATTTGACTTATAAAACCCGATCTGATTATGGTTTTAGTCTTTTATATCTAATTGATCATTTGTCGAATATTAACAGAATAGACCTGCTTAATAATCTTTTATATATACATAATCCCCACGTGAGAGATTTGGTATATTCTAAGTTGAAAAAACTTGAAAATAATGGCAATCAAAATGCCGGAATAATCAGGAAAAACGTTGATACCCAAATCTTGTTGCACCAAAACAGAAAGAATTTTTTTAGAAACTCATTAGATGACATAATGTCATCATTTATTGACAGATTTCAAGAAACCGATTTTTGCCGGGAAGAAATTACAAGATCGAAAGACCCTATTGTCGAAAGAGAGGCGATCAAGAAAATTCTGGATAAAGTATCTCTTGCGGATATTGCTGATGTTGAAACTCTTGAGAATATCAAATACATAGACTCTGACGCAGAATTCTTAAAGAATCTTTTGGGTGTATCTAAAAAAACTTTTTCTGATACTGAAACTTTTAATAAGGTCTTAATAAGAATTGTTGAACAAGAGCTCGCAATACTCGAACAAAGGAAAAAGTTTGCAATAACCTGTTCGGTTTACGATTTACTTAAGCCTGATATTTGTATTGAAAATAAGGAGATTGCCACTATTAAGCCGGATCTGGCTTATTTAAAAGCAATTGTTTGGTCATATGTTCCGGAAGAGGAATTTTCTGTTTTGCCCGGACGAGAATTGTCGGTGATAGATATTTTTACTCTTACTATGAACCTTTATCAAAAACATATTTGGGATTTTACCCTTATTACATTTCAATATATTATAGAAGCTCTTGCTTGGATAGGCGTAATTTGTGCTACTTTTTATATTGTTCAGGAATATATATTGCTATTTATTATTCCTGTTATATTAATTTTTGTTACTGCTTTTAAATGTTTAAAGCTTTTTATTGCTTGGCAAATCTCTATTATTTTAATGTTGCAAGATTTTGTACACGGTAGGCAATATAATAGTAAAGAAATTTCCGCCTCTGTTTCTGAGACCATGAAAACTGTTTATTATGTTGCTCAGGAAAAATATAAGCGATTGGTTTTATATGGTATCGGATTCACATTATTAGCCAAAATACTGGCAATTCCCATCCCGGCGTTAAGCATTGAAACAACAATGTATTCTTTTATGAATTGGCTTGTTAATATTTCGGTTATCGTCTTAACAAGTTGGCAAACATTTAAGTTGCTATTGGTTGAACCAATAGCAGTTATTGCCCCAAAATTCGATGCTTTTAGAACTTCATTTGAATTTTTTAATGAGAATAAAACAAAACTAATTATGTTGTTTCTGATAGGAACTTTTTTGAGTAACGCTGTTGCCGGCACTTCGGGCCAGATTATGGATTTTATGCCTTTCGGAAAATATCAAATCATTTTAAAGATTGCTCTCATAATACTGTCTAATCTTTTCTTGTCTCCCATAATTTTAAGTAATATGACAATATATTGCTTAATCAAGCTTAAGAATTATAATGTTAAAAATTGAGTTTTAAATTACTATTTTACTCTTTCGGGTATTAATAACTTTAATATTAATGCTAAAGTCAGACCGGCTAAAAAACCAATAATATGGCAATCAAATGCAACTCCGCCGAGTAAAGGGTTGTTGTAGTTTGCCTGCAATGCATTTATAAGCAAGTAAAAGCCTAATACAACAAATGCAGGAACATCAATTCGTCTGATGAAAAACCAAATCGGACAGAAAAAACTGGTAATGAGATTTTTTGGGAAAAAAGCCATGTAAGCACCCATGATGCCACTTATTGCGCCGCTCGCTCCGACTAAGGGGGTCGTGGATTCGGGATTTAAGTATGCATGACCAATCCCTGAAACAGCTCCGACAAATAAATAGAAAACAAGATAGCCAATTTTGCCAAGCTTTTCTTCAACATTATCAGAAAAAATCCAAAAAAACCACATGTTAGATAATAAATGATCCAGACTCCCGTGTAAAAAACAAAATAATAAGGGCATTAACCAAATGATTAAAGAATTAGTCTTCACCTTTAAAAAATTTAATAACTTGGCATCACTTTCATTTTTAATGCTTTGATTAAACTCATTCTCGTCAATCGCAGAGTTTACAAAATACTCTGTTTTACCGCTATTATATATTGACGGCACCAATCCATATTTGTTGTTGAAGTTGGCCAGCTTATAAATACCGATTATAGAATTATCAGAAGCAGAACCGATAATAGACTGATAAGTGAATATCAGAAAACAAATGCCAATAATCACATATGTTATTATCGGTTTACAGCTGATCTTTGTGTTCTTATTGTCATGTACCGGAACGAACATATTATGTCTCTGGATTCAGTGAATGTCTCAAAAGAGCTTTTGTATTTGATTCTCTGCCACGGAACAGCTTAAAAACTTCCGCAGGATGCAAGCTTCCGCCCAAGGCTAAAACAGTGTCTCTGTATCTTCGTCCGGTCGCTTTAATGGCTTCTTCATTGTCAATTCCTGCCTCCTCAAAAGCAGCGAAAGCATCTGCACTTAAAACTTCTGCCCATTTATAAGAATAATATCCCGCTGCATACCCCCCGGCAAAAATATGACTGAAAGAAGCTAAAAACCTGTCATCGGAATAAGGCTTAACGATGCAGGATTCATTGGCAATCTTTTTATAAGCATCAAAAACACTTTCAGAGCCTGAGGGATCATAATTACTATGTAGATAAAGATCTGTTTTGGCAAATGCAATTTGCCTTTGCATTTGAAATGCTGCTCTGAACTTTTTTGCCGATTTTAATTTTTCAAAAAGGTCATTTGGAATAGGTGCTTTGGTTTTGTAGTGTTCAGACATTTTTATCATCGTTGGTTTATTTACACACCAATTTTCCATGAACTGGCTTGCCAATTCAACGGCATCCCATTCTATTCCGTTGACTCCGGCAGCTTCTGATTCATTAATTGTTGTTAACATTCCTTGTAAGCCATGTCCAAACTCATGAAACAAAGTGTTTACTTCAAAAAAGCTCATAAGAGAAGGGCGATGCTCTATTGGAGGAGTTCCGTTGCATTCAATATATATGATCGGATTTCTAAGCTTACCTTTGTAAATTCTTCTGCTCGCACAAATGTTCATCCAAGCGCCGCCACGTTTTTCAGAAGGCCGTGAATATGGGTCTAAATAAAAATGTGCTATGGCTTTTCCACTTTCATCAAAAATATCAAAAAAATCCACATCAGGGTGCCATTTAGGAATATCTGTTCGTGTAGATTTTTTGATCGAAATTCCAAAAAGTCTTTCACACAAACTAAATAAGCCATCAAGAACTTTGGGAAACGGAAAATAAGGCCTGACGTCATCTTCGGTGAAATTAAATTTTTTCTCACGAAGTCTTTCGGCCCAAAACGGAATATCCCATTGCTTTAATTCTTCCGAAAAACCTGAATCGGCTGCGATTTTTTGTATTTCCGAGTGTTCCTTTTCAGCAAACACTTTTGTTTCTTTTTCTAGCTCATCAAACATTTGATAAACTTTTTCGGGTGTTTTTGCCATCTTAGTGTCTAGACTAAATTCAGCGTAGTTTTTGTAACCTAAAAGTTTGGCTGATTCATTTCTGAGTGTCAGTATTTCTGTTATAAGCTTTGTATTATCGGTTTCATCAGAAGCTGCACGGTTGACAAAAGCATTATAAACTTTAAACCTAAGCTCCCGGTTCTTACAGTTTTGCATAAATGGTTGGAAGCTTGGGTGATCCAAGGTGATGCTCCAAGGGCCGGAATCGGGAGTGGATTCTTTTGAATTGTGCTTCGTGTTATAAGTTTGAGAAGCTAACATTTTAAGTGCCTTAGGCCAACCTTCTGCGTCTGATAAGTTGTTTACTACTAATTCAAATTTCTTGGTAGAGTCTAATACATTATTGGAAAAATCGCTGCCAAGCCTTTTAAGTTTGTTAAATATTTCGTTAAAACGCTTTTTTTCTTCACCCTCAAGTGCAATCCCTGCTTGTTCTGCCAGCTTTATTTTAGTGTCAATAATTCTTTTTTTTGCATCATTGTAGGATTTATATTCTTTAGTTTGCTTTATTTGTTTTAAACCTTCATAAATTGGTTTACTCTGAGATATTTGGAGAGTTAATTCAACAAAATCAGGCAGGCACTCTTGTAAAGCTGTTCTTAACTCAGCAGAGTTTTTGACGCTGATAAGGTGCTCCAATACTCCCCAGGTGTATTCTAAAGGAACTTCTAAGTCTTCTAAGGGTTTACATAAACCTTCCCATGTGGGAATAATGTTGTTTTCAATTTTAACTAATTCTTCTTTAATTTCGCTAAATGTTGTTCTAAGAGCAGGCACAAAATGTTCGGGTTTGATAAGGTCGAAACGCGGTAGGTCTTCTCTGAGCATTAGAGGATTGTTTTGTTGTAGCATACTAATTCGTTTCCTTAATCTATTTAATATTTGAAAAATAGTATATCACAAAACAAATTTTAATGTTATTCTAAAAGAAGCAAACTTAAGGAGTTGAAAATGGGCTCGATTTTTGTTCTGATTGGAACATTGATGTTGATGTACAGCTTAATAATCATAGTCGGAGAAAACTTAAAAGACGACTTGTTTAATGGTATCGTAGCATTATTATTATACCCAATTTTTGTTTTTTATTATTCTTTATCCATTAATTATGAAAAAGGCCACAGAGCAATGTTTATTGGTGTCTGCGGCTTTTTTGTTTTGATTATTGGACGAATAATCGGCTTGGAATAATGTTTTAAATTTCAATCCCTAATATTTTAAATATAAATGCATACTCAAATGCTATTTCTTTAAGGTAATCATATCTGCCGGAGGCCCCGGCATGACCCGCTTCCATATTCGTTTTAAGAATAAGTGCGTTGTTATCTGTTTTCAGTTCTCGTAATTTTGCTGTAAACTTTGCCGGTTCCCAATATGATACTCGTGGGTCATTTAACCCTGCTGTAATTAACATGTTGGGGTAGTTTTGCCTTACGATATTATTGTAAGGCGAATAAGAAAGAATATATTCAAAGTATTCTTTATCATTAGGGTTTCCCCATTCTTCGTATTCCTCTTTAACCAAGGGAAGCGAAGGATCAAGCATCGTATTTATAACGTCAACGAAGGGAACGTCAGCTATTACGATTTTAAATAAATCCGGACGAGCATTTACAACAGCACCCATTAAAAGACCACCGGCGCTTCCCCCGTTTATTACTAATTTATCCTTTGAAGTATACCCATTTTCGATAAGAAGCTTGGCGCAGCTGATAAAATCATTAAACGTATTCTTTTTCTTTAATAGCTTTCCGTCATTGTACCAAGGTCTTCCGAGGTCTTGTCCGCCTCTTATATGTGCGATAGCATAAATAAAACCGCGATTCAGAAGCGATAGTCTGATAGAAGAAAAATAAGGGTCAGATGATACACCGTATGCTCCATATGATGTTAGATATAACGGAAAGGTCTCTGACTTGTATTTTTGAGCTAAATCTTTATGATATACCATAGAAATCGGAATAGCCATTCCGTCCTCTGCTCTCGCATAAATTCTTTCTGATCTGAAATTAGACGGAGAGTAATTTTTGTCTAATACTTCGCTTTGTTTTAATAAAATTGACTCACCTTTATTGAAATTATACTCAAATACAGAGTCCGGAGTCGTTAGAGATTGATACTGGTATCTCAATACATCTGTTTCAAATTCGGGATTTGAACTCAAATAAAAGCTATATACTGCCTCATCAAATGTAATTTCTTGAAATAATTGCTTAGTGATATCGTAGTATTTTAGCTTTTTTAAACCATTTTCAACTTCGCTGATAACTAAATAATTTTCAAATTCCTCAAAATCTTCTATCATTATGTTATTTCGTGCAGGGATAAATTCTTGCCACTTATTACGATCAGACTCTTCAACCCTTGCTTTCATGACTTTAAAGTTGACTGCGTCTTCATTAGTGATAATATAAAAATACCCTTTATGATGAGCTAACCCATATTCAATATTTTTGCGCCTTGGGGAAAAAATCTTAAATTCTCCGGTTGGATTTAAAGCATCTAAATATCTTACTTCTGAAGTTCCTGAGCTTGAAGAAGATATTATTAGATATTTTCTGTCTCTGCTTTTTTCTATACCAACCCAGAACTGTCCGTCATTTTCTTCATAAACTGTAACATCTTTTGAAATATCAGAACCGATTGTATGTCTTATTATTTTATATGCTCGTCCTGTTTCATCGGGAAGAGTATAAAAGACTGTCTCATTGTCTTCAGCCCATTGTATTCCGTATGTAGTCGAAGAAATTCTTTCCGGATACACCTCGCCGGTTATGACGTTTTTAAACGCTAACTCAAATTTTTCAGAACCTGTAAGATCAACAGAATAAGCTAAAATGTCATGTTTAGGGCTTATACTTAAGGCACCCAAAGCAAAATAAGATTCGTCTCGTGCATATTCATTTTCGTCAAATAAAACTTCCTCAAGGGAATCATTCTTTATTTTTTTTCTGCAATGAATTTCATACTGCTTTCCGGCTTCTGTTTTTGTGTAATATTTGTAGTCATCAACTTTTTGAGGAACAGATAAATCAGATTCTTTTATTCTGCTTTTCATTTCTTCAAACAGTAATTTTTGTATGTTTTCAGTGTCTTTCATGAAGTGGCTTGCATAAGTGTTTTCATCAAGTAAGTATTTCATGACATCATCGTCAGCTCTGTCCCTGAGCCAAAAATAATCATCCGACAACTCCGTGCCATGCACTAGCTTTTTGTTTGTTATTTTTTTCGCTCTCGGAGGTTGAAATGCATTAATAACAGAATTGCTTACAAGAATAATGGTTAATACTAACACTAAAATTGCATATGTTTTCATTTAGCTTATTTACTCCAGGTAAGTATAACCATATAGGCCTGAACGATAGATTGCCAAAAACTCTTTTCCTTCATTAACAGTGATTTTTCCCTCTTTTACTGACGCAGAAACCCAGGTTTCCATCGTTCTGACTAGTTTTTTTGAGCTAAACTGAACATAATCCAAGACATCAGAAACAGTTTCTCCTTCAATAATTCGATCTATGCTAAATGACCCGTCATTAGCTTGAGTAATGTGTACGGCAGTTGTGTCCCCAAAAAGATTATGCATGTCTCCCAGAATTTCTTGATAAGCGCCAACAAGAAAAACTCCAAGGTAATAAGTTTCATAAATTTTTAAGGGATGAAGAGGAAGGCAAGGATTGAATGTTCTGTTTCCGATAAATCGATCTATTTTTCCGTCCGAATCGCAGGTGATATCTTGCAAAGTTGCGTTTTGGGTCGGCTTTTCGTCGAGTCGATGAAGAGGCATGATTGGGAAAAGTTGATCAATAGCCCAAGCGTCGGGCAATGATTGGAACAAAGAAAAATTACAGAAATATTTCTCTGCCAGAATTTTCTCAAGTTGAGTTAAATCATCAACACAATGCTTTGAAAGTTTTGCCATATCTTTAATCTCATGAGCAATGCTCCAAAACAGCTTTTCAACTTTCGACCTGACTATAAGATCAAGCATGCCTAAGCTGAAAAGGTCTAAGGCTTCTTCTCTCAGTTGTACGGCGTCGTGCCAAGCTTCAATCATTGTTAAATCTGTTAAAGAGTCCAATATGGTGTGCATGTCCCTGACTATTTCATGATCATCTTTTGTTATCTCAAACTCTTCGTAAGGAGTCCTGGGAGGGCAGGTTGATTCAAGAACATTGAAAACCAATACAGAGTGATGAGCCGTTAAAGCTCTTCCTGATTCAGTTATTAAATGCGGGTGAGGAAAACCATTTTTATCTGACGCATCTTGTAGTGCTGATACTGCATCGTTAGCATATTCCTGAATGCTGTAGTTTATGCTGCTTGAAATTGTGGTTCTGGTGCCGTCATAATCAACTCCCAAACCACCACCAATATCAACATACTCAAGGTTGCAACCTAGCTTTCTAAGCTGAATATAAAATTGAGCTGCTTCTTTAAGGCCTCGTTTGATTTTTCTTATATTTGTAATCTGGCTTCCTAAATGACAATGAATCAGTTTAATGCAATCAAGCATGTTTTCAGATTTCATGTAGTCAACGGCTTCGATCAGTTCATTAGGAGTAAGACCGAATTTGCTCTTATCTCCTCCTGAATCTTCCCATTTTCCGCTTCCGAATGCAGCTAGTTTAATTCTGATGCCTACATTAGGCTGTACTTTATGAATTTTTGAAAGCTTAACTATTAGTTTCAATTCATTGAATTTTTCGGCAACAATAAATATGCGCTTTCCCATTTTGGTTGCAAGAAGCGCAAGCTCAATAAATTCTTCGTCTTTATATCCATTACAAATAAGAAGTGCATCAGGGTTTTCCATTATGGCCAATACGGCGTGTAGCTCAGGTTTTGAACCGGCTTCAAGGCCAATGTTAAACTTCTGCCCATACCTGACTATTTCTTCGACTACCGGGCGTTGTTGATTAACTTTTACCGGGTAAACAGTGTAATAGTTTCCGGAAAAATTATACTCGCTTGATGCATTCTTAAAGCATTTTGATATAGTTTCAATTCTTTCGTCAAGAATTTCGGGAAACCTAAGCAAAACCGGGCAAGAAACGTCTTTTAAACTGAGTTCATCTAAAATATCTTTGATCGCAATAGCTTTTTCGGGGTCACGATGAGGCATAACAGTAACATTTCCGTCTTTATTCACGCCAAAATAACCTATTCCCCATCCTTCAACATTGTAAAGTTCTGAAGAATCTTCAACCCGCCATTTTCTCATCGCAAACCTCCATAAAATTATTCACAAACTGAGGTTTACATACTAGAGAGTATTTAATGAAAATTCAACAAAAAAAAGCAGCTTTCTCAAGATATAGATTAAGCTGCTTTGAAAATCAAAAAATTATTTGTTAAGTGAGATTATTTTTTTATACAATTCTTCAGCCTTTTCAAGACGGTTGTTTTTTTTGTAAATTTCTGTAAGTTTCAGCATTAATCTCACAGTTTCTGCGGGATAATCTTTTTGATATTCAGAAATCCCTTTTTCGAGAAGAGCTTCGGCATCTTTATCTTTATTATTCTTTAAGTAAAGTACTGTTATGTGCTCATAAATCGGTATTATATTTCTAATAACCCTTGAGCGCATTTGAGTTTTTTCTTCATCAAAATCTTGAGATTTAGAATTAAACAGTTCGATTATTTTATATAATTCTGCAGCTGCTTCATCAATTTTACCTTGTCTTTCGTAAATCTCAGCCAGTCCGCGATGTGCCTCTGCTGTCGCCAGAGTTTGACCCATCTTATGTTTCATCTTAATTGATTCAGGATTCCCCGGTTTAATATGCTTGTTGTGTTGATAGTTGTTGTGGATCTTATCCTTTTTAAAAAAAGGGGGGCCGGGCTGTTCATTATGAGATGCCGGAACTTGTCCAAAAGCCAAAGAAGAGCTGAAGAAAAGAACCACCAGAATTTTAATTTTAGAATTAGCCGTCATAATTTTCCTCCTCAAGATTAATTTTATAAAAATTTAGGTCTTTATCAGATTCTAATGAGTAAAAATCAGGCATTTCTGAATTTTCATTCTCGAAAAAACTTTGATTTGCATAGCTCCTTTCGTTAATAAAACTTGGAATATCTTTGATGGAAGTTTCAAAGACTATGAAAGGCGGGATTTGTGGAGAATCGTCAAAGACATTTTGTTTCGATTCATTTCTCAGTTCAACTATAACAAGACCGCAAATAATAGATAACCCAAACACTAAACCGTATTTTAAACCTGAAAGATAAGTTCTTAATAGGCTTTTATCTTCGCTGACAGCTATATTTTTATTCTCTGTAAGTGATTCAGGAAAGCACTTTTGAGGGGCACTTAACAAAGAAAGGTTGTTGATGCCTGCGGGAGGAGTAATAAGGAGGTTGTCAAGCCATGCGTTACAGGCTTTGCAACTGTTTAAATGGCTCTCCAGTGCAATGTCTTCTTGTTCAGAAAATGAAGATTGTGTTGTCTTGTTTAATCGATTACGGAATTCTTCACAATTCATCGGTTCCTACCTCCTTTTCGTTAAATTTGCTCCAAATTTCGGAAAAACGCTTTCTGGCCCTGTATAATACTATTTTAGCGTTGTTCTCTTTAATTTCCAGAATTTCTGCAACGTCTTTTAAAGGCAAATCATCATGATAGACCATAATTAGTATTGATCGCTCTCGTTCATCTAACAGATTGAGAACTTTTTCAACGTCTAATTTAGTATTTATGATATTTGCTTCGGATTCGTTATCTTCCGGTAACAATTCATTGGGGTTAATTTCTCTGTTTTGTTTAATTATTCTCAGAGAATTCCTGTACATTATTTTGTATAACCAAGTTCGAAATTTCGATTCTCCTTTAAAACTTGCAATTGCTTTGAAAGCTGCTGAAAAAGTGTCTTGGATAGCGTCTTCTGCCAGTGTTTTATTGCCCAGAATACGAAACGCGTTAGAAAATAAGAAATCTGCATGATTTGAGAAAAGGTTCTTAAAACCTTCTTGCCTTCCTTGCTTTGCCAGCTTTATCGCTTCTTCGTCATTCATATAATATTAGAGGTCGCCTATTTGAGATTGGTTACAAAAAAAAGTTGCTTGAGTAAAAGATTTACTGTATAAATACGCACATGTCAAATAAACTTATAAAAAAGCGTTTAAAACTGGTTTCCAAATGGTTGGCCTTAGCTGTTTTCTTGTTTATAATTGTTTTCTTGCAAATGAGGTTTGGTAAACTGGCGCGAGATAGTTTTTTCTTATTTTCCGGTGGGCTAGGCATGTTTGTTTATGGTATGAACATGATGAGCGCCAACTTACAAGTGATTGCAGGCAATAGCTTAAAAACCATTATTTCTGCGCTAACAAAAAACAGCTTTTTGGCTATGTTAACCGGGGTTATCATTACCGCCATTATTCAAAGCAGTTCTGCAACAACGGTTATGGTGGTTGGTTTTGTTAATGCCGGATTGATGACGCTTGGCCAGGCAATAGGGGTGGTCTTGGGTGCTAACGTCGGTACAACGGTAACTGCGCAACTTATAGCTTTTAAGCTAACTGATATGGCATGGCCTATATTAGCCATTGGAAGCGCTTTGATATTTATAGCTAAAAGCAAAAATAATAGAGCCGTAGGAGAGGTACTAGTCGGTTTTGCCTTACTGTTTTTGGGAATGAAATTCATGGGTGAGCCCTTGCTTCAATATAAAGATCATGAAGTATTTAAGCAAATATTTATTTCATTTTCAGAATACAGATTTCTGGGGGTTTTAGCCGGGCTTTTGGTAACGCTGTTTGTACAGAGTAGCTCTGCAACAGTAGGGTTAACCATGAGTTTAATAGGTAGCGGGGCTTTTGGTGCCGACCCATTTCTGGCTCTCATGTCTGCGATTCCGATAATTATGGGTGATAATATCGGAACTTGTATTACTGCCATTTTGGCTTCTATCGGTACAAACAGAAACGCAAGGCGAGCGGCTCTTGCTCATTTGTTGTTGAATATCTGCGGAACTGTTCTGATCTTACCTTTCCTTGAACCTTATTGTAGATTTATCGCATTAACTTCAGATGATTTAATGCGTCAGGTGGCTAATGCTCACAGTATATTTAATATTCTGATTGTCTGTGTGTTTTTACCTTTAACTGATCAATTGAAAAAACTTATTTTGTTTATAATTCCGGTTGCGGAAAATGAAGAAATTCAATTAATAAATCTTGACAAACGCTTTCTTCAGACTCCGCCAATAGCTCTGAATCAAGCGGAATCTCATTTAAAAATGGTGGCTGTTGCTGTTAAGAATAAAATTAATATTATACTTACTGTGCTTAGACAAAAACCCGGTAATAATGACGAAATAATAGAAAAATTTGCAAAATTTGAGGAATACTCAAAACAACGAAAACAGATCGGAAGAGACTTGAATCAATTCCTTGTTTATTTGGCTCAAAAAGAACTTTCTGATGAAATGAGTCGCGAGGTTACAAGATTAATATACCTCAACAAAGACCTTGAAATTATAGCAACACAGCTGGGTAAATTTATGGGAGTATTATTTGAACAAGCAGAGAAAAACATTACAATTTCAGAATCCGGAAAAGATGAGCTAAATATCTGCTTAACAAGATTGAACGAAATATTTGCTGATTTAACTCGCTTTGAAAATTTAACTGATGAGCAATCGGCAAACATTTCTATTCTGATAAATACGCAAAATATGCTTATTGCTGAGGCCAGAAATTTGTTGATTTCGCGAATCAGGTCTTCTGAACACAGCCCGTATGAAAGCATTGTTCTCTTAGATTCTTTGCGAAGTATGGACAGCTTGTTAAGTTCAATGCGCTATACTTTCGAACATTTATTTTATAAATTCTGATCAGTAAAAATACTGCTTGATACTACTTTGCGTAAATGTTATTGTAGACTTAATCTAAAACTAGGGTGAAACAAATGAATGATTCTCAAAATCTGTTGAATTTGAAAGAAGTATCACAACTTCTTAAAATTAATCCTGAGGTTTTGAGAAGGTGGCTGCGAAACGGCAAGCTCAAGGGCATAAAAGTAGGAAGCGACTGGCGCGTCTATTATTCTGATTTACGTATCTTTCTTAATGGTCCGTTACCTGTCTCTTCTGAACCTAATGCTCCTCAAACCCTTGATAATGCACCTAAGATGTGTATTCGATTCCCAAAATGGTTGGAATTTTCCGGCTTGCCTTTGTATTTCAACGAAACATATGGCCCTGAGACTTGGCCAATTTTCAAAAAACTTATTGAACTTGATTTTGAAGCCGGTAAACCTGTAGATCGAAAAATTAAGTTAAATATTCCCGAAATTTCAGAAATGGTTGGCTACGATCAAGATATCGTAGATAATCTTATTCGCGCACTCAGCCAATCCGGCTATATAACCATAACGAAAGAAAAGTCTGCTTCATACTTTTCAATTGTTACTCCAATTAGAACACCTAAAATAATTCTTGATATAGAATATTCCAAAGGCGGTGTTAAAGGAGCTCCTGAAAGCGCATTAGATAATGCTTGCTTACGAAGATTCTTAGAAATATAAGAGATATCAAGATGAAAAAAGATTATTTCCAAAAAAATATAAAATACGCTCCGAACTACAGATTATATGCAGGCCTTACTTTTTTCTTTCTTGTTTTAACAATATTTTCTGTCTTTGGGCAGTTTACTTCAATTTCGCAAGCCTCTTGGATAAATGTTGGCATGGGAATTCCGGTCATGATTTCGTGCTTTGCTGCAATGATTTTGCTTATATATGATCAGTATTTTTTTGTTTTTTTTATTCTGATTTTTAATTTGTTTTTTCTTTTTCATGACATAATAATTATTTACGATAATGAGGCTGTCATGAGAGGGTTGGAAATAGCAGCCGAAGAAACACCGGGGCTGTACAGATATGTTGCAGATATTTTTTCAGACGCTTTTAAATTTGGAACAAGAGCAATTTGGAGCTTTATTGGTCTTTTCTTTTCTTTTATTAGTTTAATCGTTGCCTGGATAAATAAAATTTTGACAGATAACAAACTCGCTACTCAGAAAATAACGAATAAAGAAATACCCGCTTAAATAATTGTTGCAATGATAGGGCAGTGATCAGAAGGTTTTTCCATCCCTCTGATTTCGTAGTCAATTTCGACAGATTGACATTTTTCTTTTACTGAAACAGTTCCTAGCATTAAATCAATTCTTAATCCTCGGTTATCTTTAAAGCCATCGCTTCTGTAGTCAAACCAACTGTAAAGGTCTGAGACGTTAGGGCTTAGTTCTCTGAATAAATCGTGTGCTCCCCAATTTTTAATAGCCTCCAGCCATTCTCTTTCTTCCGGTAAAAAACTGCACTTGCCCGTTTTTAGCCATCTTGACTTGTTTTGATCCCCGATTCCAATATCTTGATCTGAAGGGGCTATATTCATGTCTCCCATTATTATCAAATTGTCTTTAAGGCTGTAGTCATTATTCAAATAGGATAATAAGTCTTCATAGAATTTCTTTTTTGCCGGAAATTTTACGATATGTTCACGATTTTCGCCCTGAGGAAAATACCCATTTATAACCTTAATAGTTTTATTGTTTTCTAACTCGTAGGTTGCGGAAATCAATCTTTTTTGCGCATCTTCGCCGTCATTGGGGAAACCTTTGCGCAAGCTTTTGGGTGGCTTTTTTGAGAGTAAAGCAACGCCATAATGACCTTTTTGCCCATAAGATTCAATGTGATATCCCATAGAGTTAATGAAATCTCTCGGAAAAGCATCGTCAACACATTTTATTTCTTGCACGCCAATTATATCGGGATTATGTTTTTCTATAAGTTTTTCAACTTGATGAAGTCTTGCTCTAATGCCATTGACATTGAAAGTACATATTTTCATTTAATTTTCCTTAACATGTTGGCTACTTCTTCTGTAGTAACCCTGTATGATTTGCTGCAAAAATGGCAGGTTACCTCGGGCAGTTCTTTTTTTTCAAGAATTTCATTTAGTTCTTCTTTTGATAAACAAGAAACAGAATAAAGAACTTTTTCTCTGTTGCAAGTACACTTTGCCGTTAAAAATCTATGTTCAAAAATTTCTAGGTCTTCAATACCAAGTAATTTTGATAAGCCGGTGATATCTAATTGTTCCGATATAGAATTTTTTACCAGACCGCTGTTAAACTTTTCTAGGATAGAAATGAAAAGCTCGGAATCGCATGGTTCTGTTTTAGTGACCTTAACTGCTGAGGCTCTTTTAATAGCGTAATCTTCACTAATGGCAACAATCTCAATTGCAGTGGGTTGATTTGTTGCTTCGTTATAGTATCTGGCAAGGCCATGCCTCATATCTAAGGGATCACAATTAATAGTGTTCTGCGATAAAATCCCTTTGGAGTTAGATTTTATAAAAGTCAATTCTCCAAATTTTCCTAGGACACAATTTAGTTGAATATCTTTTTGGTCATCAAACTCGTTTAAAATCTTTTTTAAGGTATAACCTCTCAAGTTGCCATTTTTAGAAGCATCAGAAAAACTTCCGCCTATCGGACCATCTACTTTGGTTTGAATTGAAATTCTCTCATCATCATTTTTTAGTTCAGCTGAAGTTAAAGCAACAGCTGCAACAGTCTCGGCAAGAAAACGCCCTGCAGTAGGGCCGGATAAATGTAGTTGCTCAAGTTTTTTTACTGCTTCCGATACGACAACATAAGTCAAAGAAATTTTACTTGATTTTGAAAAGCCGTAAATAAGGTAATCCATGATAGCCTCGAAAAATAATTTCGATGATTATATATCGTTTTTAAAGGTCATTCAATAAAAAAAACTATTTTCCTTTTCTATAGTGCACTAAGTGCAACATAACCGGCTATTTTTAAACCGTCTATGGCTGAAGATACTATTCCGCCGGAGTAGCCGGCTCCCTCTCCTATAGGATACAGCCCTTTAACAGATGGTGAATAACCGTAATCATTTCTTAATATTCTTACCGGACTGGAGCTTCTTGTTTCGGGAGCATAGACAATGGCGTCAGCTCGTTGCGTGCCTTTCAATTGAGATAACATGGCAGGTATTTGAATTCGTAGCGTGTTGAGAATAAAATCAGGAAAAATCTCGTCAAAAGAAGCCGGTAATGATCGCGGACATGAACGATCATGAGGAAGAGTGAGAGAGACCTTAGATAATAAAAAATCTTCAAGCATTAAAGCAGGCAATGAAAAATCTTTTCCGGCCGCATTAAAAGCAGCTTCTTCAATTTTAATTTGAAAATTTAGCCCATAAAGAGCTTTGTCTTCGTAAATTCCTGTACAATCCTTGAAATCTGACGGCATGACAGGAACAATAAAAGCAGCATTTCCATATTTAAGGTTCCTGTTTGAATAACTCATTCCATTTGTCGTAAGTCTGTTATTTTCGTTTGCACAGGCTATTACTCTGCCGCCGGGACACATGCAAAAAGTGTAGCAAGGTCTGCAACTAATTTCCGGTAACCTCGTGAGTTTGAACGAAGCCGGCTCTAAACTGGGGTGATCCTTAAATTTTCTGTATCGTGCAGTATTAATCTGGTCTTGAGGTATTTCAAGACGTATTCCGACCGCAAAAGGTTTCTGCTCTAATTCTATATTCTTTTTGCTTAATAACTCGTAAACATCTCTGGCACTATGACCTGTTGCAAGTATTACCGCTTTTGTTTCAAATTTTAATTTATCTGTAATAACACCGGTAATACTATCATTAGATATTTCTAAATCTGTCATGGGAGTGTTGTAAAAGAATGTTCCACCCAAAGATTCAATATGCTTTCTTAAACTCGGAATAATTTTTATCAGAACATCACTGCCCAAATGAGGTTCGGCATTTATAAATGTTTCTTCCGGGGCTTTACACAAACTTAAAATATTATAAAAGTCAAATATTCGACCTTTGTCTTTGCTTCTTGTTGTAAGTTTGCCGTCAGAAAAAAGCCCGGCACCGCCTTCACCAAATAAAACATTGTCATTAAGATCCAAAATTCCATTTTCCCAAAAGTTATTAACCTTGACAGACCTGAATTCTGCTTTACTTCCGCGTTCAAGAATAATTGGTTTGGCTCCGGATTTTGCTAGGTAATATGCTGCCATAAGACCTGCAACACCTGCGCCAACAATTACCGGCCTGAATGAAAATGTAGTTTCCGGAAATTCATTTATCAGATTACTTTCTTTAATAATAGTAAAGTCTTGCCCTTGAAAATTGGGTTTGTATGAACTCGAAAGCTCGACTTCTATAACTGCTGAATAAACGGGAGCTGTTCTAATTGGTCTTGCATCTAATGAACGTCTTTTTATTGTCCAAGAAAGGATTTGATTTTCTTGGCAAGAGAGTTTGTTTGCTAGAGCAGTAATAATATTGTCATCAGAGTATTGTAAAGGCAGTTCAATTTGATTTATTTCGATTTTCATATATTAGTCTACCTTTGAATTAAGTGATAAAGCAGCTAAATACCCTGTTGAAAAAGCAGCTTGTAAATTAAAACCGCCCGTGTCCGCGTCTATATCAATAATTTCCCCACAAAAATACAAGTTTTTGATTAATTTAGATTCCATGGTAGTTGCTACAATCTCTTTGGTTGATACTCCTCCGGAGGTTACAATTGCATTTTCCCATTTGCAATAATCTACCAAATTAAACTTCAATTCTTTTAGCCCTGATTTAATTAGCATTCTCACGTTTTTGGTTAAATCTGAAACCTTCAGTTTATAACTTAAAGAAAGCTTGTTTATAAAAAAGTAACATAAATCAATGGGCAAAAAACCTCGCATTAAACTTAACAAATTTTCGTGCTTTTTAATTTCTATATCTCTTAAAATTCTTGCATCTAATTTTTCAGAATCTAATGCAGGTTTCAAATCTAGTATAATAGCGCAATTTTTACCGGAATTTATTGCCGGAACAGCTTCTCGGCTTAGAGATAAGATTATCGGTCCGCCTAAATTGCCGTCTGTGAAATTTAATTCACCAAATTTTGCACTGACTTTTTTATTCTCAACTCGCAATTCTGCACTAATATTTTTTAATGAAACAGATTGAATTGAACTTAGATCTGTATCGCATTTGAGGGCTACCAAAGAGGGTAGGGGAGTAACAATGCTGTGCCCGCATGCTTTTGCAAGTTCGTATCCCTGACCTGTTGAACCTGTTGCGGGGTATGATTTTCCGCCGGTTGCTAAGATAACAGCATCGGATCTGTGCTGACGACCATTTGATGATACTCCCAGACACGTCCTGTTATCAATAAGTAACTCAGAGACAGGAGAATTTACCATAAGATTGATTTTTCTTTTGAGAAGTGCTTTGTGCAATGCATTTACAGCATCGGTTGCTCGTCCTGAACCTATAAAAATTCTGCCGCCTCTTTCCTCGGTTGTAGTGATTCCTTCGTTTCTAAAGAAATTGATCAAATCAGTATTAAAAAAACATCTAAAAGCCGTTTTTAAAAAACGGCCATTGTTATTAAAGTGTTTTAAAAATTCTTCATATGAACAACTATTTGTTATGTTTCCGCGACCTTTTCCTGAAATTCCCAATTTTCGCGCAATTTTTGGCATAGATTCAAATACTGTAACTTTATGTCCCATTTCTGCAAGTTTTATTGAAGCCATTAATCCTGCGGGACCCGCGCCTATAACTATGACATTTTTCATCTTTATCTCTTTTTTACACTAAAACCGAATGAACCGACTTCTTTTCCCAATTGATAATAACTTCCGTGAGCAAAACCTAATAATTGGGCTTTTTGGATGTTGAATTTGTTTGATTCGTCGATATATTTTTCTGAAATTTGAACGCCGGTTATCTTACCAATGAACATTACATGTGAGCCTAAGTCTATTTCTGAGTGAACGTCACATTCAATATTTATAGGGCATTCTAAAATTATTGGAACTCCTCCCGAAGAACTTTTCCCCTTAGATAGGCCGGTAAGATGAAATTTATCTTCATTTTTTCCGGATATTACTCCGCAAATATCAGTTGCTTTTACTAATGTTTTATCCGGTATATTTACAACAAACTTTTTTGAATTTGAAATTAAGTCAAAAGAATACCGCTCCCGCCTAATTGATATGCTTAGCATTGGTGGTTCTGAATTAACAGTTCCGACCCAAGCTACTGTAATAATGTTGTCGTGTCCGTTTAAATCTGAACAGGTAACCATAACCACAGGGACAGGCGCGAGAATAGTTCCGGGTTTCCATAATACTTTATTTTGATTTGCCATTTTTACTCCATTTAACCACCTAAAGCCCAGATTAGAATATATGCGCATAAAATTCCCCACGCAATAGCGGCTAGAACTAAAACTACTATAGTTGCCTTACTGCGCATTTCTTTAATTGTCTCGGCTTTTTCAACAATATCTTTGTTTTTTTCTGCTTTTGTTTCTTCGGTCTTGCTTACTTTTTTGAGATTTTGAATTCTCTCTTCTTTCTGGATATTTTTCTCTATTTCAAACTTTTTAGCAACTTCTTTTATTAAATCATCAGGAGATTTTTCATGATTTAAAGTTACGGATAACTTTTCTGCAATAATATTTAAAGCGTTATCCATTTCTTTTTTTTCGGATATTCTTTTTGTATTAGCTATTTTATAAACCTGATAAAGTGTTTCTTTTTCAGGGTTTGAGGCTAATACAGTAGAAATTTTTTCAATCAGCTCCAGACTATTTTCTTTTGCTAATGCATTAATTAAAGGCTTTTTTACAATATTAAAGTCTAACAGCATAGAGGTTGAAATGCCTATGGTGCGTTGTTTTGTGTTCTGTGAGCTGATCATGCCGGTTAATAAGCTTTCGATTCTTTCACTGTCGATTTCTGCGAAAACTCTTGTTGCAGTCATTCTAATTTTTCCATTTTTTTGTTGTAAAAACTGAGGCAAATAAAGACATAAAAATTCAGGGTCAAGTTTTGCCAAGGCTTTTATTGATGAACAAACAATGTCCGGGTTATCTGACCGACAGAAAGTTTTAATTTTCTCTGCGTCATTTGGGTCACCAAATTTGCCCATTAAATTTATAAACGAAGCCAGTTCCTTCCCAATAGCTAACGTCATATAAGCTTGAAGCTTTCCTCTATTGGCATTAAAGTAATCAATATTGATTTTTGCCAGAAATTTAATCTTATCTTTTTCAGTTAAAAACTTATAATTTTCAATATCATTTGTAGAGAGTTCTTCTTTTTTTTGTATAACATTCTCTTTAATTTCTTCTACTTCTGTCACCTTTGGCAAAATGTTAACATCGTTTTGTGATACTTGTTTAATATCTTCTTTGAGATTGTCTTCGCTTTGATTGAAAGTATTTGCTTTATATTTTAAATCAGTTAAATAGTCTTGAACAGAACCATGAATTATTTCTTTCTTCTGCAATTCTCTGATTACGGCGAAAATAATCCCCTTAATTAAGCTTTGTTGCTCACCCTTAAGATTCTTGTTTACCCAAAATATCCTAAAAGGTAAATCTTTGTTTGCATTTTTTACAAAGATTTTGGATATTCGCATAAGCGATGTAGTATCAGAAGTTTCGGTTAATAATCGAATTAAGTAGGGTTCAATATCTTTGTATGAGAAAAAGTCAGCATAATGCAGAGCAAGCGCTTTTTCTGAAGTGTTTTTCGAGAACATCAATTCTACAAAATGCTTGATTGCTTCTTTTTTGTTCCATTTATATAAAACTTGTATAGCTTGCGCTTTCATATCGCTTTTGGGTGAATTTAAAAGAGGCTCTACAATTCCTTGAAGGTTTGTCGGGTCTATCGTTTCAAGGGCATCAATTGCTGAACTTAAAATTATAGGGTTATAATGCCTGGTAAGCTCAAGAAGTGTTTGAACGTCCTCAAATCCACCATATTTTTTAAAAAATAAACAAAAGGACGGTAAAATTTCCTCGGGAAAATTTTGCCAATTAGCTTTTCTGATTGCATCTGCCGCTAAAAATGCTTCAGCAACGTTTAATGCTAGAATTGCAAGCGCAAGGTCATCGATTTTGCTATCGTCTTGAAGTAATAATGCAAAAATTTTAAAATCTACTTTTAAATTGATTTTTTTGATTTTACTTGCCGCAAGCCGAAGTGTTTTTCTTAATTGAAACTTGAGGATATTGTTTTTTTCTAAATCAAAAGCTTTTTTAATAATAGCTGCTTCAGATTTTGTGGGTAATCTTGAGTCGATCTCGTTTAAGCAAGCTAAGACAAGGTTTCCGCTTCCACTTGTTAAGTCGGTGTATAGTTTATTTGCAGCAATTTGGTTTACCGTGTTTATAAGCATACTTTAAGATTACCTTGATTTCGATAAAAATCAATATATTTATATAGACATTATTGCATAAACGGATATTTTAATATGGGGGAAATTATGAACAAGAAATATATTACTACTTTGTTGCTAATTTTGTTTTTGCTTACATTTATTGCTAATACAAGGTTAAGTGCCAAGCGCAAGCCTATTGTAGTTCCAACTCACAATTCTTATGTGCTTGTTCACGGAGCACATTTGTGGCCTGTTCATGGTTATTACAGTTTGCACCCTGCCGTTATGCCGGAAATTATCAGTACAATAGTCTGTCTTCCTGCTTGGAATGGCGTTTTTTGGGCCTATAAATACACGGTAATTCCAAAATATTAATGATTCGTTTTTATCAGATTAGTATTCTATTCCTTCTCGCGCTTGCACTCCTTTATCAAAATAGTGTTTGATTTTATTCATAGATGTTATTAGATCAGCTTTTTGTAAGAGCTTTTCATCATCACATCTGCCTGTCATTATAACTTCAAGCTTTTTAGGAATAATCGAAATAAGATCTAAAATCGCTGTTCGTTCCAATAACCCATAGGTCATTGCAGTTAATATTTCGTCTAAAACCAATACATCAATATCCGGTCTGTTTAGCATTTCAAAAACCTTAGATAAGCCCCTTTTTGCCTCTGCTATGTCTTCGTTAGTGGTTCCGAATCTAAACTTACCGTTAAGAGTCATTCTTTCAAGGCCTGTAACATAATACTCGATGCCTAACTTGTCAAAGACAGTAAATTCACTGTGTCTGTATGATTTAGAGCCTTTGTCAAAAGCAATGAGCGCCGTTTTTTTATTAGCTCCGTAGGCTCTGATTATTAGACCTATTCCGGCTGTTGTTTTGCCTTTTCCATCACCTATGTATGCATGTATCATTTAATTAGTCCTTATTAAAAAGTTATGTCAAACTCCGAACCGAAAAGCGTATCTTCTTCCATGAGCACCGGGATCGGTGTGGGTTTTGTCGGCTTAGTCGGTTTAATAATTGTTAACGGCTCGTTTTTCACGGGCTCTGTTTGTATAACATCGGCATTTTGAATCGGCTTATTAGTAGTAGTCGTTTGCAACGGTTCTTTCTTGCCGGGGAACGATTCGTTAACAATAAATTCGCTTTTGGCTGTTTGTTTATTTTCTACTTGTACAACATTGAAATGTCTTTCTCTTTTTCCTGTCATATCCCATAAACTGTATATGTGTTTCCATTCTTCGATTTTTTTATTAACATCAATAACTTTTTCAAATATAAAATAATCAATGTTCGTTTGCTTGGGTAAAATAGTGGCTATGACCGGCTTAAGCCAAGTTGCCGTTGGTTTCTTTTTAAAATTCATTAAAATTAGGCAGGAATCATTGCTTAGATAGGCTCTGTCAATTTGCGTTTCTGTGAAATCAAATAGTGTTTTTCCCGGTATCCACAAAAAAACCATAAATCTGTCAAAATCTAGTGTCGGTTCTTTCTCGTCAATACCTGACTCTGACCAGAAAGAATGAAATTCATTCAAATCTTTGATTATCGAAAATGGTCTTTCAGGTTTATAATTACATCTGTTGCTTTTCCATTCGTTATAGATGGGTAGATAAATTTGTTGAGAAAATAAAAAATGAGGAACAAATAGTAAAAACAAAAATAGTAATATGGGTCTTGTTTTTTGCATTATTTGATTTCTAAAAAATCCGCATGTTCAATAAGCTTAAAGTTGTTGAAAAAAACAATCATTGAAAGTATTTCGTGCCATTCCCGATCTCGCAAGCTACAATAAAGAGGAATCATAGAGGGCTTATTCCAAACTATGTTTACCCCTGTTTTTAGTGCAATATCTTGTATTGTTTGATCCAAAGGCCTTCCGTTTGAAACTACCGACCCCTTATTGTTAAAAGCTTTGTATTTTTTGCCAAGTCTTAAGCTGTTATAGTTATGGATTTGTTTTGAGAATTGTTCCCAACCTCTGCCATCAATGTGCACGGGCGATGATAAAATCAACCCTTTGTATGTGTGAAATCGATGGTTTGGTGACACAATAGCAGACATCATGCCCCCTAGACTTTTAGAGTGGTGATGCAAAGTGTTATATGAAATGCTTTGTGCGCTACATAAATAATCTTTTTGAAATGCACTTGCCGTAAGACTGACTAATTTCCAGATTGGTAAAGCGCTTGTTAGTATAATATTGTCTTTTGATTCTGTTGGCAGCTTTACTTCAGGAGAGAAAGAAAAATACTTCCTTCTCGTGGGCGCGTACATAACCACGGCATCGCAGGTAATTCTTATTACTCGAAGGTCGGTGCCTATCATATAGCCTTCTGTGGCCAAAATTTCATGGCCGTTCCACCTTAGCCAAGCAGCTCCGCCGCCGTTTTTTAGCGAAACCAAGCCGTCCACAACTATTTCTTGCGGCTTTTCTATGCCGATAGCTAAAAGGATTTGAACGGGTGCAAATATAATTAAAAAAACAAGCAAAATAATGTTATATTTAAAACAATAAGCATTTGTCGTCATTATGGTTCTCCTAATTATTATAATATAAGCTTTTAAGAACTAATTACAAGACAAAATGTATTTCAATGATTTATAATATTGAAACTTAACATTATTTGTGCTTTAATACAAGGCTGATGGGTGTAGAGGAAAACAATAATGGCTCTTTTCGTAAAGAAAGTAACTGATCCCGAAGAAGCATTTCAGCGTCTTATTAAAAAAGATAAAAAAGCTTCTGACGGTGCTAAAGCGGAATTTGTTGCCAGCATGAATCATGGGCTGGTAGAATTTCTTTGCGACAAATTTAATGAAACAGAAGAGCAAGAGAATCGTTTACTTATCCTTGAAACTTTTTCAGCCTACAAAGAAAATCTGAGCGAAGAAGATTTTCGCGTAATTTTAAAGCTCTTTACGAATTCAGATGTTTTGTTAAAAGAAGTATTTAAAGAAATTCTTAGCGGATTAAACGAACACAATTTAAAAGCGGCAACAGAAATTTTAACAACATCGATGGATCCTGATGTCCACAAAACCATTCAATATGGAATTGAAAATTCAGGCGTTCTGGGCAGAATTCTAGAAAAATGGAATAAGTTTTCGTTAAAAGACCAGATTATTTATATTGAAGAAATTGTATTGATTCAAAGTCCAAAAACTTATCCAATTTTTCTCGAAATAATGAAGGAAGAAGCAAATGAAGCTAATAAAGATGATAAAAAAATCCTTCAAGTTGAGTTTTCTAAACACCTTGATAAAATAAAAAATCCTGATTTTATGGATTTGTGTATTAAAGAGTTGCCCCTAATCGCATCTTCTATGCGATATCCGCTTTTTAAAAGCTTACAAGGACATGGGAAAGCGTTCTTTGAAAAGTTTTTTGATGGTTTATCTAAAAAAAGTGAGAATTTAAGGCTGCAATCTATAAAAATAATGGATCAGCTCGTGGATCCCAATTCTTACCCATATCTATTTCCTTATTTGCTTGATACCGCAAAGTCTGTTCCCTCTACTACAGCCGAAGCAATATCAAAGATTGTTAAAAACTTCTGTGATGAACTTGAAGGTCTTGGAGAAGAAGGTCGAAAATCCAAGGCCATAAAAGAGAAACTTGATTATTTTGTTACCCCGTTAGTTTTATGTCTTGATGATAGTTATTCCATGGTTATTAAAAGCATTACGGAATGCATCATAAGAATTGGTAAATTCGAAGAAAATGTTATTCTTGCAAATCTTCCTTTGATCTACAAACATAGCGAGAGCTATTTTACGAACTATTTACGAGGCCTTGACGTAAACAATAGAAAACGCCTTTTGATAAAGGCTTGTTGCTATGAAAATATTGAAACAGGAAAAACCGCGTTGACGTTGCTCTCAGATCCTTCCGAAGGATACGTAATAGAAACACTCAACACTCTTATCTTAGAACATTTTTTAAGCATACCAAAAGCAATTCAGGTCGGTATCATTAATTTAATGAATGACCCTAAAATGCAAAATTATGCAACTGAAATTATCAATCACAAAGATCCTGAATTTAGGAAAAACATTGTTAAAACTCTTGGCGAATCCGGAGCTCCTAACGCATTAACACTTATTGGCACTAAAATAAGAGATCCTGAAGTCAGCATAAGAGAAGAAATATTAAACATTCTTGATCTGCCTCATTTTAAAAATATGGGGGCTCTTGATCTGATGATTGTTTTATTGTCAGACATAAATGCTGACTTAGTAATAAAAACCATTGAAAAAATTAGAGAATATGATGAACCAAAGGTTATTTTGGCCTTAACCAAGTTGTTGTCGTGTGCAGATCAAAAGCTTAGAAAATCAGCTCATGAAGCAATTGCCTACATAACAAAACGGAAGTATTTGTCCGGGTTTCTACAGATGAGTCCTGAAGCACGGCTTGCGGTTGGAATGTCTTTAATAAAAATGGACCCTACTTTTTTAGAAGAAACAACTAAAAATCTTTCTGATAACGAGCCATCTGTAAGGTTACTTTCTGCACAAATATTAGAGTCTTTGTATTTGTCTATAAATCCTGATTTGAAAGCTAATTTGATTGTTGCCATACAGGATCCTGATCCTAAAGTTCGATCTGTCGTTGTGATGATTTTAGGGCGTATAGGCGGTGTTTCTGTTGAGGCGCTTCTCGTTAGTTGCCTTTCTGATCGTGATGACAGAGTTAGAGCTAATGCAGTGGAAGCTTTGTTGTCTGTTGCCGATATATCTATTGCCGATAAAATTTTACCTTGTTTGACAGACACTAATAATAGAGTACGTGGCAACGCAATAATGACGTTATGGAAACTTGGTTACTATAAAGTATATGATTCTATTGTAGAAATGTTTAGAAGCAATGATAAATGGATGCGGGCTTCTGTTGCTTTTGCAATAGGCGAATTAAAGGATATAAGATTTTTGCCGGTTCTTGTTAATAACTTAAATGATAAAGATCCCGATGTCAGAAGAAACGTTGTTAAGGCACTTTCTAAAGTAGCTGATCCCTATACACTTGCCCCATATATAAGACCATTGCGTTTTGATACAGATGAGAAAGTCCGTAAGGAGGTGGCTGCTGCCCTTACTATCAAGCAACAGCCCCGATAATAAAAAAATGAAACTTTGGCCATTTGCTAAAAACTCAAAAGAGCCTTCATTGCTTATCAATGAATTACAAAATCCTGATGTTAAAATACGGGAAGAAGCTTTTAATAGCTTGATTACAAATGAATTGCCTAAAACAGACAACATTATTTTAGGCGCACTGGAATCATTCGACGAGCTTCCTGACTCGATACTTGTGCCTTTAATTGAAGTTGCTGTTAAAAGAAAGATTTTGGAATGTTTGCCCATATTTAAAGCTTGTTTAAGCAACCCAAGTATTGATGTTAGGCATACGGCGTTTACGGCTCTGACATCTATTCAAACCCAAGAAAGCCTTGATGCAATTATATCTGCTCTGGGTGGGAACGACATTATGTTGAAACAAAAGATCAGGACGCAAATAATAGAGCATTTTGGGCGTGAGGCTTTGGGGGCTTTAATAAGAGGCGTTCCTAAAGACAAAACGTTGCCGATCTATTTTGAAATTGTTTCCATAATGGAAGACTTGGATTTATTCAGTCTTATTAAAAGTAATTTTAGAAAGCCCGATGAAAAAGTTAAAGAGTTCTATTTTGAAACATTAACAAAATTTAACCGTCCTGAGTTTTTGCCTCTATATTTAGAATATTACCCAAATGCAACGCATCAAAGAAAAACAAAAATAGAAGAAATATTGTTAGAATATTCGGTAAAAGAAGTTGTAGAAGCATTTAGAGAAGTTGCTCCAAAATCACTTGAAAATTACCATAACCTTTTTGATATTACTGTTATTGAGCGATTTTCAACAGATAAGGGCGAGGTTTTCGCTTATCTTTCATCTTTACCTGAAACGCTTTACAGACGAAAAATGCTATTAAGGCTCTTAGAAAACATTGATGTCTTTTGCTATTCTTACGTATTTGATTTGCTTAAAGATTCTTCTTCAGAAATTAGGTCGGCTTCCCTTAAAATCCTGTCTTCTCTTATTTCAGAAACTTGGGAGAGGATAAGCGATGCAGATGAATCCAACAAACCCATGCTTATAGAAACATACAATTTATGGGAGAAGCAAACGATTAGTTTGATGCGCGAACCGTTGAAAATGCTTGACGAACAAAGAAAATGCGTTAAAAAATTATTTTTTATTTTTGTAAAACACAAGCATAGTATAGTTAATAATTTTATAAAGGATCTTTTTCAAAACAGCTTCGGGGAAACATACAACGCAATTCGCGAATGGAAGTTTGATGAGCAGATAGAATTGTATGACTGGGTAATTAAATCTGACCCTTCATTTGGAGCACTTATCTTGTCAGGTTTAAATTTAAGCTCTGAAGATAATATGTGGAGATTAGTTTTAAAGTTGTCAAATCGCTTCTCTGATAAGGAAGACAGCGATATTTTTATTAAAAACCTTGTTGCAAGATATCGCAATATAACTATTGATAAATATGCTCAAGACACTGACCCCGAAATTAGAAAAGCGGCCCTTAGCTTTGTATCATTTCAAGGACCTGCAAATTTAATAGATATAGCAAAATCCTCGCTAAAAGACTTTGTGCCAAGTGTCAGACTTATGGCATTAAAGATTCTGGAATCACATCGTTACACTGAATTTGATAATGCTTTGAAAGATGCAATGGGAGACCCGGATAACGATGTTTGTATGTATGCGATTGAGACTTTAAAACAACGGTTAGAGCCTGAAGCTTTTGTAACGTTAGTTGCAAAATTTTTAAACAGCACAAATGAAAATTTAAGAAATTTTGCAGTCAAAGAGGTCGCTCAGCTAACCAAGTTAAAATACAAAGAAAATTTTAATAAAATGCCTGTAGAAATTAGAAAGCTTGCAGGTAAAGTTATTCAAAAAATCGATAATGGATTTGGAGATCAGATTATTGAAGATCTCTCTTCCTTTGATCCCCAGACAAGGCTACAAGCAGTTTTGTTGTTAGAAAATATTGAAGTCGGCGAAAAGGCAAAAAATGCCCTAATTTCTGCTATGAAGGATCCTTCCAAGCAAGTTCGTGCAGCAGTTGTTAAAACTCTTGGGCTACTTGGAGACCCTGAATTAATAAAACATTTGATAAGTTTCTTCAACGATCCTGATACTCGAGTAAGGGCGAATACGGTTGAAGCTGTTGCAAGTATGGGTGACAGACAGGTTATTAAATTTTTGTTGCCATTTATTGAAGACGAAAATAACCGAATCAGAGGCAATGCGGTGTTGGGAATTAAAAAATTGGGAAACTACAATGTTACACCTGTTTTGCAAAAAATGTTAAGTCATCAAGATTCTAATATGCGAGCAACGGGAATATGGGTAATGGGTGAAATCAAAGATTCTAATTATTTGCCATTTCTTTATCCCTTTGTGAATGACTCTGATGAAACCATAAGATACAATGCGGTAAAATCAATATCTAAAATTAATCCTCAAATACTTGCTAAATACTACTTTAACGCCCTAAGAAAAGACAGCTCCGAAAAAATAAGAAAGTTAGTTGAAGATCTAAGCTATAGGATTGTTTGATATGAAACTCTCAGGTCGTCAAATAATTGAAATAATCAGAAATCACTTTTACCACGGGGACGCATCATTAGGCGCCTCTGATTTATTTTGGCTTCTTCTTTTTCCGGGAATATTAATGATTATATTCCTGTTTTTTTATAGCCGAGCAGGGAAGGGCCCTAATAGTAAGAACGATGAATTTATGTCATTAAAAGAAGATGATTATGATCTTTTTGACAGCATTAGATTACAAAAAGGGTTAGAGTCTTTTGACAGAGATTTTATCTTATCACTATGCCAAGAACATAAAATTGAGGCAGTCAAAGTTTTATTAGACAAGACACTATACGAAAAGTTGGAAGCAAGTTTAAGTTTTTACAACTTAAAGAATGGTATTGATTCTGAAAAAGATATTAATGTCTCCCACCTAAGAAAGATCAAGCGAAAAATATTTTCAAGTCATTAAATAATATTCCCGGGTTCCTTTTCAACTAATATAGTAACCGGGCCTTCGTTAACTTGTTCTATTTTCATATTTGCTCCAAAAATACCTTTTGCAACTTTTTTAATGCCATTGTTCAGTAATTCTTGGCAAAATAAATTGTATAAGTTCTCAGCTTTATTGGGAGCCTCTGCTTTTATAAAACTGGGACGAAAACCTCTGCTTATATCGCCATATAAAGTAAATTGCGATACTGCCATTATTTCGGCACCGATGTCCAATAACGAAAGGTTCATTTTATCTGCAGAATCAGGGAAAATCCTTAGACCGGTAATTTTTTTAGCCATCCATTTAATTTCATTTTCTGTGTCGCCTATGCCTACACCCAGATAACAAATTAGTCCTGTGGAAATTTCAGAAATTAATTCATTGTCTACCCACAATTTGCTAGATGATACTCTCTGTATAGTTGCTTTCATAACTACCTCCGTTTAAAAGAAGAAAGGGTGCATAAGCACCCTTTCGTATTAATCAATATGCTTGTATTGAAAATTATGCTGATTTTTCTTTTTTATGCAATCCGAAAATATCTACAATACAAGGAGCAGCAATCACTAAAGAAGAGTAGGTGCCAACAACACAACCTATTGTTAAGGCTACTGAGAAGTTGTGAATTGAAGAACCGCCATAAAGCACTAATGCTATTAAAGCTAATAATGTTGTAAAAGTTGTATTTGCTGTTCTGCTTAATGATTGTATGACTGACTCGTCAATAATTTCCAACATGTTGGTTTGCTTGGAAATTCTTTTGTTTTCTCTGATTCTGTCAAAAATAACAATAGAGTTATTAACAGAGTAACCAAGCAATGTTAAAACAGCAGCTAAAACCGTAGTGTCGAATTCTATACCCATAAGAGAAATAAAACCCAAAACTATAAGTAAATCATGCACAACGGCTACGATAACTCCCGAAGCTGAGTGAAAATCAAACCTATAGCCGAGATATAGCAAAATTCCGATAACTGACAAAAATGCTGCTTGCAAAGCTTGCTTTTTCATTTCATCACCTAAAGTCGGACCTACATTTGATATTTCCCTTGTCGAGCGATCGTATGGTAAAAGCGTGCTAAGTTCTTCCAATATAGTATCGTGAATTTCAGAGGTTGATTTTGTGTCGAGGTTTGCTACCGGGTATTGAATTATAAATTCTCGTTGCTTGCCTTCAGCTACAGCTTGAACAACCACTTGATCCGGAGAAAAGTAAAATCTGTTAGAGTCAGCGTTAATTTTATCTTTTATTTTAGTAAAGGCTGCTTTTATTTCAGTTTCATTTGTTTCTTTATCAAAAGTCACACGAATGATATTTCCGCCTTTAAAGTCGATGCCGTAGTTAAATCCTTTGATAAGAAAAAGTAAAATTGAAGCTACTATTAGCGCTAAAGAAAAAAAGTAGTAAGTTTTCCGATTTTTCATTACTTTAAAATTCATATTATTTATTCCTTTTGGTTGTTTATCAGATGTTTAAAGTTTTTATCTTGCCGCTGTTATAGCGAAGCTCAAGTAACAATTTTGTGACTACAACCGCAGTATAAATGTTTGCGATAAGCCCAATGCCGAGTGTTGTCGCAAACCCTCTGATCGGACCTGCGGTAAATGCGTAAAGGATTGCAACAACCAAAAGGGTAGTTATGTTTGAGTCAATAATGCAACTAAGAGCTCTGTCAAATCCGGATGCAATTGAAGCTCTTACAGTTTTGCCCGATTTATATTCTTCTATGATTCGTTCAAATATGATTACGTTAGCATCAACTGCCATGCCTAACGAAAGAATTAATCCTGCAATACCGGGCATTGTCATCGTGCCGCCAAAAAATACAAGTGATGCGAAAACAATCAGAGTATTAAGCACCAAGGCAAGATTTGCATAATGACCCAAACTTTTGTAAACAAAAATCATATAGGCGGTTACAAGAAGAAAGCCAACGATACCGGCAATTACACCTGCATCAATTGATTTTTGACCTAAGGTTGGGCCTACAACACGGCTTTCGAGAGCTATCAAACTAGCGGGCAGTGCGCCGGCTCTTAAAACTATAGCTAAGTTCTGAGCTTCTTCAAAAGTGAAGTTTCCGGTAATTTGAGCCATGCCGCCTGTAATCCTGCTTTGAATCACGGGAGCACTGTGAACTTTGTTGTCTAAAACAATGGCAAGCTGTTTTCCAAGGTTTGCACCGGTTACTCTTGCAAACTTTGCAGCACCATCTGAATTAAACTCTAAGTTAACTATAGGTCGTCCAAGTTCATCAAATGAAACTTTTGCATACTTCAAATCGCTTCCTGTAACATCAGGCTTTTTGTTCAATCTATACCATAATGCTGTTTGTTTTGCGTTGCCCGGCTGCATCAGAACAAGTTCGCTTTGGGGGTCAAACGTGCCGAGTGTGTCGACTGTGGTAGATTGATAGTTAACAATATGAAACTGCAACATAGCAGTGTTTTGAATGAGTTGCTTAACCCCTTCCGGGTCTTTTACACCGGGCAATTGTATTCTTATGCGATTATTGTCTTGAGCTTTAATGCTAGGTTCGGCAATACCATACATATCAATGCGGTTTCTGATGATTTCGACAGAGCGCTGCACGGCATCTGCTATGTTATCGCTATCTTGTACAGACTGCAGATCAACTTGATACACAAGATCAATTCCACCTTTTAAGTCTAAACCAAGCGTGATTTTTTTGTTCGGAAAGAATGAGGTGATTGCCAACGGCATAGAAGCATATAATCTAGTTTTTTTAACAGCTTCTTTTAAGTTGTCAGGAGTTATATTTGCTGCATTTATAGTAATCACGAAATCTGTATAATCGGTATTAACTACTCTAACATCAAGTTTGCTTTCAACTAAAGTTCTACGAATTTCGTCAGCAACTTTGTTTAGTACATCCTCAATTTTTGCAGGGTTCTTTGCTCTGTTAAAAAGTTCAGAGGCGACATTTGCGCGCACTTTTAATATTGAACCGGTTGCAGCGTCAGCTTCTGTTTGAGAAGCTTCAAGATACTCAAAAGAGGCTATTGGGATAGCGTTTTGTTCTTCGGGTGTTAAGGTTCCGAAAACGTTGCTCCACCAAGTTGTAGATGGTAGCGTGTAGAGCAGTGATAACAAAAAAACTGCCAATACTACAGTAATTTTTAGACTGTGTTTACTATTCATTAGTAACTCCCTATAAATTTGAACCAAAGTGAGTATCTATTATATGCAAGTGTATGTTGCAAGTCAACAATATTTATTTTTGCCAATTCCTTTTAAATACATTGAAATCTGTTTAATTTAAAATTATAATAATTCTTATGATTAAGTACGCTAAAAACATTAGACCACGTATTGCTCTTTTCTTATTCATTTTTCTTCTAAGCTTTTTAAATGTAGCTCTGGGTAAGGTAAATATTAAGCCGCTTTTTGGGGTGAAAATTTTATTAGACCCGGGGCATGGTGGTTATGATCCCGGTGCAATAGGGCCGAGTGGTTTAAAAGAGTCACATGTAAATTTGCGAGTGGCGAGGTATTTGAAATATCTTCTTGAGGCAGACGGCGCGACTGTCTGTTTAACCAGGGAAAAAGATAATACTCTCGCTTTGTCCGACAGGATAAGGTTTGCTGAAACTTATAACCCGCACTTATTTGTTTCAATTCACCATAATTCCTCTCTTTCACCGCGAAATAGTTCAAGAGCCGAGATATATTACGCGGCTGCGGATCATGGAATTTCAAAAATGCTGGCTGATTCTATGCGAAACGAATTGGCTAAAGCTTCTTTCGGTAATGACTCTGTTGTTGTCCCGGGAGGTTTTTATTTATTAAGAAATAGCCCATGCCCTGCTATTATTTCAGAGGCAGCATATATTTCAGTTGCCGATTCTGAAAAGCAGCTAATGACAGGAAAAGCTCTGACAAACCAGGCTCAAGCGCTGAGAACAGCTATAAAAAAGGTCCTGCCAACGCGTATGTTAAATGTGGATGCTTATTTTAGTGATCCTCTTGTTTTGAGTTCCCCTTACTTTAATTTTATATTAACTTCTGACAAACCAATAGAAAGTATTAATGGTTACTTAAAAAAATTTCCGGGAGCTTTCTTTTTTGGTTTTGAACGCATGCTGGGATGGTGCAATTCATATAAATTGTATAATGTAACACCCTTACATAGCGGAGATTTTGTTTTAAATTTAATGTTTCGGGCAAAAGATAACTCTGTTTCACCCCAAAAGAAAATAAGATTCAATGTTAAACTTCCTGTTTCAAATGTGATGGCTTTGCCTATTGCTCCATATATTCCAAAGGGCTTTAAGGGTAAATTTCCTGTTTTCATTACTCTTTCTGATGCTCTCGGACGCCCTAATACCAGAAAAGCTAAGGTTAAAATTACTTCCTACGTTCCGGCTCTGCATAAAATTAATAAGTTAGCTGCAATGTTAGTTGAATTAGCTTCTTTAAACTTAAGCGGGTTTGCTTTTTATGAACAAGTTGCTGAAACTTTTACTTCTGACAAAGGTGACGCTATTTTACACATAGACTTAAGTGGGGATGAAAATGGGTTTATCCTTATTTATGCTGAATCAGAAGGGACTGTATCCGATCCAATTCAAATTCCGATACAAGAGGTCGAATCTCATTATGTTCTGGGGCGATTATTGAATAAATCAGAATCTGTAAGTAATGCTAAGATTTTATTTGATGATAAATCTACGGTCTCAGCACGAAATGGTTATTTTTTCTTTGAAACCCCCCATAAAAATCTAACTTTAGATATCGTGCCGACTCTAGGTTTTTCACCGCTAAAATATAATATTGCTTCCATGTCTGAACCTGTCAACATGCCTCTGATAGAAATCGAAAAGGTCTCAGAAAATTTATATGGTAAAACCATAGGAATAATTTCACCAAATGGGTTTGATTTGCAAGTCAGAAAACTCACTTCCTTACTATTGAGATCCGGTTGCAATGTAATTAGATTTAAATCTGATGAAAAATTAAGAAATCCTGAATATCAAAACGTATTAGACGCAAATTTACAGGAAAACTTACTTTGTTTATTGTCTTTTAAAAATTCCGATTCAAATATAATGAAAATTCGACATTATCACAGAAAAGGAACCGGTAGCAGAATTGCAACTAAACTTTGTGAGGCTATCGGGCTTAATGACAAAAATATTGAGGTGGCGGTTATGCCGGGTTCGGATTATGAAATCAACCATTCACAAGCCACAGCATTAGTATTGGCATTGCCTCAAAAAATTGAAGATAGTGATTCGAGCTACATAATTGAAAAATTATTTCAAGTTTTAAATGTTGAATTAAAATAAAAACGAGGTTGTAATGGAACAGGAAAAAAACAAAGTAGATGCTTCAGAAGCGCGTTACCATCAAGAAACTCATTGTCAAAGCTGTGGCAGATTTGTGGGTGTTTTCACAAGATGTCCGTATTGTCAGGCGTTAACCCAAAAAAGAATGTCAATAAGAGTTTTTAAAGTTTTATCTGTATTAGTCTCAACTGTTGGTTTGTTGTTATTGCTTTTTTATGCAAGAAACGTAAAAACACCTGAAACAAAAATTTCAGATTTAGGGCCTTTAAGTAATTTTGCTCACGTTAGAATTAAGGGTATTGTAACTCAAAGCTACGGAATTCATGAAAAATGGGGTTCGTTGGGATTTGTTGTGAGTGAAGGTGCTAATGATAATCCGGTTACTATTCGTGTTTCTGCTTATTCTAAAGTGGCTAAAGCTATAGCTGATGCTGATAAAATTCCCAAAAAGGGCGATTATATATATGTTGAAGGACAAGTGAGATTTCAAAAAGATACTGCAAGTCTTTTGTTGAATGCTCCCGAACACATAGAATTTATTGAAAAAGCAGTAGATGACCCTGAAATTGTCTCTTTCGTCGAACTTGACAGTATTAATTCATCTGTTTCAGGCAAATTGGTTCGAACAACAGGTAATATAAATGCTAAACAGTCGTTTCCGACCGGAATGTTGCTGACCTTAGATGATGGTAGCGCAAACGGCTTCAAAGTTTGGATAGCAAAAAATCTATGGGATGAGAGGCAAAATCCTGAGGTCGGGGATCTTGTAGAGATAACCGGAAAAGTTGCCTCTTTTAAAGGGGAAATTCAGATAAACTTATTGAAAAAAGGTGACTTAAAAGTAGCCAAAAGAGTGGCTCCTGAAAATAAACAGTAAGGAGCAAGTTATGAGTGAATTATTAAATTATCTTTTAAACCCCGGACACCTCGACCTAATATATTTTTCTGTAATAGGAGTTCTGTTTTCTTGTTTTATATCGTTTTTGCCTGCATTGCATATATATAACGTTATCGGTATTTTTTTGCTTGTAGTTCTGAAGTTTGAAGCTGCAATGGCACCCATGCAGTTAATTTCGTTATGTATAGGTATGATAGTCGGTTATTCAATACTCAATACAGTTCCGGCGACTTATTTTGGTCCGGGTGATGAAAGTTTGTCATATTATATTTTGCCGGGTGCGGATTGGCTTGCTAAGGGCAGGGGATTTGAGTCTGTTATCTTGACCGGTGTGGGGGCTTTGGGCGGAATTATTTTGTTGGCAATATTGGCTCCCGCATTTGTTTGGTTTTTGCCGGGATTAAAATCGATTACTGCCCCACATATGTTTTGGATTATCGGTGCGGTAATAGCCTATTGTTTGTTGTCGGAATGGCCTAAAGGTTTAAGCCAGTCTGAGAATTGTTGGACAAACTTTTTTGAAGGATGGAAATATTTAGGAGTCGGTCTTATTACCTTTTTATTGTCCGGTATTCTTGGTTTTATAGTAATGGCGAAAACAATGGTTCCTATAGAATTTGCTTTTCAAAGTATTACTCCGGTTTTCGTCGGCCTTTTTGCAATTCCTTGGCTTATAACTAATATAATTAATATTGGTTCAATTCCTCCTCAACACGAACCGGAGTCTATGGAACTTGACTGGGATTTAGTTCGTCGCGGCACTTTTGGAGGCTTTTTAGGTGGATTCTTTGCTGCATTTATACCGATAGTTACAGCCGGAGTGGGCGGGTTAATGGCCGGCCATGCTACTGCACAAAGAGACGGAAGATTGTTTGTGATGTCATATGGGACCTGTAAGACGGTTTATTATGTCGGTTCTTTTTTATTATTCTTTATTCCCGGATTAAGTTTAACTCGTGGCGGATTGGCGTGGATCGTAACTCCTGTTGTAACGAGTCTGACTGTTAAAGAGTATTTTTTGTTTGTGGCTATAATGATTATCTCTGCCGGGTTTTCATTTCTTCTTCTTATTCCGTTTACAAGGGCATGCATTAAACTTGTTAAACGTGTGCCTTATCATTGGATTTCTGTCCTGGCATTGATTATAGTTGTCCCTGCCGTTTATAGTTTTACCGGTTGGGGCGGAATGGCCATAATGACAGTTGCAACCGGTCTTGGACTTTTTCCGGTATTGTTTCAGGCGCGAAGGATGAACCTTATGGGTGTTCTTCTGCTTCCGGTTTGCTTAAATATGGCAGGCTACGGAAATGACATTCTGAGATTTTTGGGGTTACTATAATGAAAGGTTTTACACATTTTATTTCGGGTATTGCAGTTGCCAGCTTTTTTCCTCAGGCCGTACACATGGCTTCTCAAGAGCAATCATTTATTCTGTGTCTTGGGGGAATTTTCGGAATTCTTCCTGATACATTAGATTTTAAATTTGCCAAATATTTTCATAAATCTGATTTTGAAATTCGCCCAGACCCTGACGACCTTGATGCCAATGTGATTGCTAACGATGTTGTCAAGGCTATAAATAAGGCCAAAGAAACCGGCCGGGGCACTGTGCAGCTTCACACCATGCAATTAGCCTCAAATCGTTGGCGGAGCTATACTTTGGGTTTTGATTCAAAATCAAGCGAAGTTTGTGTTGAAATTGGTCCTATTGTTGACACCGGTCAGATTCCATTCGAGGGCACGGAATTAAAAGATCCCAAGCGATCCGTAGCAAGAGTAAAAGTAGATGATTGTGAATTTTATCAGCAATTTGACAAAAAGTCACAGATTGCTATTATGACAGGGCCCTGTTTTGAATTTGTGAAACGTGAAAATGGCAAAATTGAGATAGTATTTTTGCCTTGGCACAGAACTTGGTCGCATAGCTTTACTTTAGGTTTGTTAATTTCATTTATAGTTGGAATAATTTCTTTCTTGACTGTCGGTGATGGGCCAAATCCTGAATTGTACACTATTCCTCGTTGGATGCTCTATCCGTTGATTATTCTTTTTGGCTCAATGGTGCATATTATTGAAGATTCTACCGGTTTTATGGGTAACAATCTTTTCTATCCGTTTACCAAAGATCGAACAAATGGATTAGGCCTTATGAGCGCAGCAGAGGCTATACCAAATTTCTTGTTTGTCTGGACTTCGATAATTTGTATTCTGTTTAATTTAGACCGTTTTAGATGGGCTCCTGATGAGGTCGCAGCAGGTATTTCCAGTCAATTAGCCTTTTGGGGCTGGTTTTATTTGTTGCCATTGGCCGTAATGGCTTATTACTTCTTTAAGGGAAAACGTGAAAAGGCGATAAAGGCGGTAAAAACTGTTGATTTTGATTCTCAAAGCGGAGCGGAACAAGAAACTGATGTCTCTGTTATTTGATTGTAATCCTTATTTGATCAATTCTTAATGTTTTAAAAAAATATAAAAAGGGCTTGACAAGAGAATATGGGATTATTATAATCACAAAATCAAATCGAACATTTCGTTAAGGAGTTCAATCAATGAATAAAGCTGATCTTGTAAAAGAAATTTCTCAAAAGGCATCCGTTAACCAAGCTACTGCTCAAAAAGCTCTTGAATCAATGCTTGATACTTTCAAAGAAAGTCTCAAAAAAGGCGATAAAATTCAACTTATCGGTTTTGGTTCTTTTGAAGTTGCAAAGCGTGCTGAAAGAAAAGGCGTTAATCCTCAGACCAAAAAAGAAATTAAAATTCCGGCTAAAAAAGTTGTAAAATTTAAAGCAGGAAAAGAGCTTAAAGAACTTGTAGCAAAAGCTAAGTAATTATAAAAATAAGAAGAGCAGCTTTTGCTGCTCTTTTTTTTTGTTTAATTTGCTTCAAACCCTTGTATTTAGCCTAGCTTTAATAGTACAATGCCACAATAAATGCGAAAACTAAAACGATTACTATATTATAGCTTGTCTCTGCTTTTTATATGCTCAATATTCTTTATAGGATTGTTGTGGTATATAAAAGATAAGACATTTGACTTGCCTGAATTGCTTGTAAAAAAGGGAAAGCAGCTTTCAAACGAATATTTAAATGTTGATTTCAGTGTTGGCAAAATTAGTATAACCCCTTCAAAATACAATGTTTCAGTTAATAATTTACAGCTTTCAAAATATGATCAGCAAAGAAAAAACTTAGCATCTGATACCGAGTATATTAACCGTCCTTTTTTCAGTGTTAAACAACTTGATTTGCAGGTGGCTTCAAACACTGCTCTTCTTGAACTTTATAAGTCTAATTTGGTGTTAGAGCGTGCTGCTTTAAACGGCTTAGAATACGATTTATCAGCGCCTTTGCCGGACGGTAAAAACAAAAAGATAGAAATTCCATGGATCCCGATTGAGAATATAATTGTTTCCGGGCTCAATTTAAAAACGACTTTTGGTGACTACAATATTACTGATTTCAAGGGTGTTTTTTCTCGAAAAAAAGAAAATGGAAAAGTTTCGATAAGCTTTGCTGACGGTCCTTTTGGCTCAATTGCTACATTGTCTGCAGGAATAAATCTTGATAGCGGCGATTCCTCAATATCTTTGGAATTATTTCAACATACTTTTGCCCCCTTTTCTTTAATAGATTATTTTGCAAATAATCACAGATTAAATATTTTAGATGGAAATGGAAAGTTATCTCTTCAATTTAATGGAAACATTTTAAAAAGAATTAATGATCCTTTTGCAAACTTGGCTTCACTTTTCAATAATGACCTAAGCGGTTTTGTCTTTTTAAATAACTTTCGTTTTGCTTTGTTTGGAATAGAAGGAAAATTAAATTTAAAAGCCTCTCGAGAACCTAATAAGACTTGGGATTACAAATTAGATTCTGTCCTTCCCGAGGGATTTTTAAAGATATCCGGAAAATGGCTAGGCCGCGAAGATTCATTAACTGATTACTCGTTAAATATTCGTGGAGAAAAAATTAGACTGCCTGATGAGTTCTACGAATCTTTAAATATTAAAATGCCGCATATGAAGTCAGGTTATTATGACATAACCGGGGATTTGTTAGGAGACATAAATCATATTTATGGAGAAGGTATTATTTCGGCAAAGGATTGGTCTGTCTCTGATAAAAAACTAGAAAAAACTACCATCAATTGGGTTTTAAACAAAGACCTCTCAATTGATTCTAAGGTAACTGTTAAAAGCTTCTTTGGTAATGTTTTTGCAAATTCTACTATATGGTTGCAGGGCGAGAAGAAGAATACCGGTAAGATAACAGGTGAAGTCGTTGGTTTAGACCTAGGTATAATAGGTGAAATTTTAAATAAGCCTATTTCAGGAATCTTAGAAACAGCTTTTAAAGCAGACTTTAAGCTAGATGAATTGACTTCAACCACTTACGTATTTGACTTAATTATGAAAAACTTATCTGTTTTTGAGATCCGACCTGATTTAATAACCGCACAATTAGAGGGAAAAGGTTTAAATTGGAATCTGGTTAATCCAAAAGTAATTTTCTCCAAGCAAGGTTCAATTGAATTTGATGGACTAATAAATCAAAAAGAAACTAATGTTATAGCTCGTGTTAAAAATTTAAGCATTGATTTATTGGGAGTGAATCCCGAAATAGCACGGGGCTCTGTCTTTATGGATGGCGAGATCAAAGGCGATACCTTTAATCCTACTATTAATGGAAGTTTATACGGGGAGAGCTTTAACATAATGGGAGTTGACTTATGTCGTATTAAATCTAAGCTTTTAATAAACAATAAAACTTTGCTATTATCCCCAATTCTGTTAAATCCTTGTAATGATTCAATGATAGATGGTTTTGCTTCAGTTGACTTAATAACCGGAGCATTAAAAGCGTTCAATTTTAGTTTCCATAAGCTTCAGCTGTCAGCATTAAAGGCTTTAATTCCTGATTCTTATGAACCGGAATCAACAGAAGGAATTTTAGCCGGTGCCGTTTCATATAACAATTCAAAAGATCAGAACGCTTGGAGTTTTCACCTCGATGGCAGGCGGTTGCGGGTAGCGGGTGAGTTTTTAGATACTGTATTTGCGGAGGGTAATGTCTATGGAAATCAAGCTGACATTAAAAATGTTTTTTTTAGAGCTTTTGGTGGAACTGTTTCCATATCAGGGCAATTGTTAAACAGGAACCATTTTTACGGTTTTTTTGAAGGTAATTCGTTAGAATACGATAAAATGAATTTTTTGAAAAAAATAATTCCTGATTTTTCAGGAGAGCTTGATTTTCAAGGAAATGTTGATTGGCATGATAGTAAAAAAACGGGTTATTTTACTGTTTTTTCGAAAAACATGAAAACAATTGAAAGGCAACTTGGAAACTTCGGCGGCAATATAAGTATAGATGAAGATAAGATAATCATAAATAAAGGCGAATTCGACAAATTGGGAATAAAACTTTCGGGAGAAATGGCCTGGAAAGGTAGAAGACCTTACAAAGCCGACTTGCAAATGGAAAAAGTTGATTTTTCTTTTATCCCGAGGGCTCATGGAATTACAGCCATTGATCTCGGAGGCTTATTAATAGATGGGCGTTGTTCTGTCGTTGGACATGCGGATACAAAAATCCCTGATAATGCAGAGATGCACATTGATTTATTAAGCATAAGAAAAGATAACGATGTTATGGAAACAGCAAAACCTGTAGAGGTTTTATTTCAGAATGGAGCTTTTGAGATCAGATCTTTTGAATTAAAGTTTAAAGAAGGATTGATCGGTTGTGAAGGCTTATTTAAACCTGGCGAAGAAGTGGCATTGTCGATTAGCGGCAAGAATTTTTCGATAAATACCTTAGGAAGGCTTTTCGGACTTCCAAAGGCAGATTACGATGGAAACCTATCTGTAGATGGCCGTCTGTTTGGAAAGACAGAGGATCTTAAAATGGAGTTAAATGCAGATGTTGATGATTTTACTATTGCAAACAGAAAAATTTCAAAAATTAAAAGTATAATTGAAGCTGATAAATCTAAAGTATTGATTAAAGATTTTAACATCGGAATGCCATCCAGTTCTTGTAGCTTAATTGGTGCTATAAATTTAAAAGATGGTTTTGCAATTGATACATATGATTTAAATATAAAAATACCTCATGGTCCCATAAAAGACTTGGTTTTATATATGCCTGAAGTATTCAAAGAAGCTAGCGGAACAATGGGGCTTGATATAGACGTTTCAGGAACTCTGGAAAAACCTGTTATTTCGGGTGATTTAAGAGTAAACGCAGATAATCTCCAATTAAAAGATGTTAAAAAACCCTTCAGAAATATTAATATTTTAGTCTCAACAGAAGATAAGATTGTCAGGCTAGACAAATTTGAACTGGACATGGGACGGGGCAAGGTGCAGGGTGAAGGTTCCATGAGTTTCGACAATGCAATAGGTTCTGTCACCGCTCGAATTACAGGCGAGAAGCTAGACTTAGACTTCAAGGGCTTGGATCTCTCTAATGCCGGTATTTCAATAAATATATCCGGCGATATCTTTAATCCTGAACTATATGCATTTATATATTTGCCAAGGAGTCGTTTTACTTTAAACACTGATTTATTTAAAACTTCTGATGAACCATTAAAGCTACCTTTTAAAAGCTTTAAATATGATCTCAGATTCGATGTTCCACGTAATTTTTGGGTGAGAAGCAGTTTTTTAAATTCAGAGTTTGCGGGTAAATTTGGAATTAAAGGCGACTTAAACAATTTCATGCTTGATGGAGAAATTAATTGTATTCAAGGGAAACTTTATTTTAAACAGAGACAATTTAGAATTGAAGCGGGTGAGATAAAGTTTGGCGGCGTTGATAATAGTTTTGACCCGTATATTTATGTTAAGAGTGAGGGTAAGATTCAAAGTACTAAGATTTTTTTGACATTGTCAGGGCGACTTTCACAATTTACGCCGCAAATATATTCAACACCTCCAATGTCCGAAGGAGATATTCTTGCTTTACTCACATTGGGAAGAAGTTTAAATTCATCGGCAGACAATGAATCAAAAGGAAAATTTGAAACTGAAATACTTGACGGTCTAAAAAATTCATATTTATCATCTTTAGTGGGTGGAACTATTTCTGAAGCTTTAAATCTTGACGAGCTGTTTTTAACTTCTGTATTTGATAAGAGTTCGGGTAAGTCGCAACCTTACATTCGGGTTGGTAAATATATTAGCGATAAAATATTCATGGCTTATGAAGGGACAATGGATCAAAATGAAAAAGAAGTCTACATATTTGAATATAGACTTCCGAAGGGGTTTATTATCAATCTTGAATTTACTGAACCCGAACAAAGCCAAAAAATAGGCGTTCGCTACGATTGGAAATTTCGTTAACGCTCACTGATAGTTCTAAATGTCTGTTTTAGTTTTATTACACTGTTTTCGTCATAATAGCCCGAGACAGAAGCACAAGGGTATACGGCACAGTTTGGTTCCATTATAGTTCCGGGATTTGTTACAGAATTGCATCCCAATTTACAGTTGTCACCAAGAATAGCTCCAAATTTTCTTATCCCTGTATCTATGATGTTCATTCCAACTCGTGTTTTTACTCCGGTGCCATCATTTTTTAAATTAGAAAGTTTGGTTCCTGCACCCAAATTAACGTTGCTGCCAAGAACTGAGTCGCCGACATAGTTGAAGTGAGGCGCTTTTGCGTGAGGCAACAATATTGATCTAACCACCTCTGATGCGTGTCCTACTACTCCGTGAGCTCCAATTATAACGTTTCCTCTCACAAAAGCCCCATGGCGGACTTCAGCGTAATCATCAATTATGGTCGGACCGCAAACCATGGCACCGGCCTCAATAACAGCTCCTTTGCCAAGGTAAACATCACCTTTAACGAACGCACCTTCTTCTATTGTGCCTAAGATCTGAGGTTTTAACTTTTGCAGAGCTACGCCGGTAAAGCCATTTTGTATTCTTTGTAAAATGTCCCATAGTTTTACCAGATCTTCAAAACCCTCAAGGTGAACATTAAATAGTTCGGGACAAATAAATTCGTCAATTTTACTAAAAAAATCTTTTAGGTTTTTCATTTTTGAGCTCCGATTATCTTAACATTATTTGAGGACTACCACTTGTTTCTAATAACATTTTAAGTTCATTTTTAAGTGACGGTAGGCCGGAATTTATCTCGGCAAGTTCACCAAGGAACTCACCCAAACCTTTTTTAACGATTCTTTTAACTAAAGCTGCTTTTTCAATGCCGGCGAGTTCGCATGTTTTCTTGAATGCATCTTCTCTGTATCCAATTTCATCAATCAGAGCGGTTTCTTTTGCCTTGTCAGCAGTGTATATTCTGCCATCAGCCAGTTTTATTACGTCTTCCTTTGGCAACTCTCTGCTCTCTGAGACTATATTTATAAATCTGTCGTAAATATTATTTACGATAAGCAACAAAGATTCCCTTTCTTGTTCAGTCAGTTCTCGGTAGGGAGACAAAATATCTTTCATCGGAGTCCTTTCTGACTTGAGTACAACAGGTTTTACGCCAATCATTTGTGATAATCTTTCAATGTTGATTGATTGCATTATCACGCCTATACTACCAATAATTGATGTGGGGTGGGCATATATTTTATTTGCTCCGCATGCAACATAATATGCTCCTGAAGCACCCATGCTTCCGATTATTGCTACTATTGGCTTCCCGGTTTCCTTGTTTGCTTTTTTTATTAAATGGAACATTATATCGCTGCAAGTAACTTCGCCGCCCGGTGAGTTAATCTCAATCAGAGCTCCTTTAACAGAGTTTCTTTTGGTTAAGACTTCTAAATCTTTTTTCAATTCTTCAATAATGTTTTTAGAGGGCCTCATTGGCATTCCGTCGTCATTTTCCTCTTGTATTACTCCTGATATGTTTATTAAGAGTATCTCTTCGGGAACATCAGAATCCCCTTCAATGTATTTAACTCTAAGCTTGTCTTTTGCTGACATATCATTTTTACCTAACAAAGCATCAAAAATGCTTTGAGCATATAATGTCTGCGAGAAAAGAATAAAAAACAAAATAACGGCAAAGCCAAAAAGATTATATTTTTTCATGAATTACCTCGGTTTAATATAATTATAGGTTAACCTTGAAAGTTTCAATAATCAAGTCTATTATTAAAAAGTATAGCGACAAACTTGCTTTGTTGTGCGACAACAATGTCGCACAATGTTGTTTTTATAACATTAAATGCAGTTGTATTCAGTGGGTATTAAACTTGCATTATTAAATTTATATTTTTATTTTCTTTTATTTCTAAAATGGGGGTTGGCCGATGAAACTTTTTAAATTATTTATTTGCATGCTATTTTTATTTGTTATTTTAAATCCGGTTGAAGGGGCTTATATGAGTTCTATGGCCGGCGAGATTCCTTTGATTGCACAAAAAATAACTGTGAAAATTAACAATCAAATTGCGACCACAAGAATTGAGATGTCTTTTTATAATCAATATTCTTATACTGTTCAGCCAAATTTTAAGTTTCCGATTAATGAATCTGCGTCTGTTCAAAAGTTTACTCTAACTGACAGCTCAGGTAATGTATTTGAAGGTAAAATCGGAGAAAAAGAAGAAGTTAAGAGTTCTTTTGATAATGCCGTCGCTGAATCAGTTATGCCTGCCATGGCCGTTCAGCAAAAAAACGGCGTTTTTGAGACAGCTATAGGAAGCATTGCGCCAAAATCAAATGCTGCGGTAATTTTGGAATATTGTGAAATATTGCCTTATCAAAACGGAAAGGTTGCTTATGTGCTTCCTTTATCTATGCAAGATTATAAACAGTCCAGAAATGTTGACTCAATTTCTGCTATTATCGAAATAAAAGATGAAAAATCTATTGTTGGTGTAGATTCTTCGCTTTTTACTTTTCCTGTAAATGTTGACAGAGTAAACGAAAATCAACTTGATATTGTCTTTGAATTGGCAAACTTGAGACCTGAACGAAATTTTGTTGTAAGTTATGAATTGAAGGCAGACAGGATGGTATCAAATCTTATAACAACCCGACCTGCTGAAAATGAAGACGGTTATTTTTTACTTATTGTTTCTCCGCAAGAGGTTTTTGCGGAAAAAGATGTTGCAAAGCGAGATATAGTATTTGTTGTCGATGTGTCGGGATCAATGGCCGGAGAAAAATTAAGACAAACTAAAAAGGCTTTTGAATTTTTTATTAAGCGTTTAAATTCAGATGACAGGTTTAACATACTGTCTTTTGACAATAATGTTTACTCTTTTAACCCGGGATTATTGCCTTTTAACGAGACTAATAGGGAGTCTGCGCTAAATTACATCCAAAAATTACGTGCAGGTTCAACTACAAATATTAACCAGGCATTGCTTGACGCTTTGAGTAATTTTTCCCCGGATGAAAAGAGAACTAAAGCAGTTATATTTTTGACAGATGGTGAACCTTGCGGTGGTGTTACCAATATTAATCAGATTTGTCAAAATATTAATAATGCAAACACTAATGATATTAGGCTTTTTTGTGTGGGTGTCGGTCGTAGGCTGAACACAACCTTGCTTAATAAATTAGCTCTCGAGAATAGAGGCGAAACACTTTTTATAGACGAAAGTAAATCAGAAATTGATTCTGAGTTAATGGCTTTTTATAAGGGAATATCAACGCCATTGTTAGTTGACCCTGTTCTTGAATGGGAAGGTATAAAGGTTACCGAAGTTTATCCAAAAACTTTGCCGAATATTTATCACGGAACTCAAATCGTTGTAAGCGGCAGGTATTCGGATATTCAAACACCAAGAATTGTTCTGAAAGGCGATATAAATTCTGCCAAACAATCTTATCCAATTTCCGCTCAATTTAAAGAAAAAAGTGATGATAATTTATTTGTAAGTCGCTATTGGGGTAAAGCAAAAGCAGACTATTTGCAGAAAGAAATTGACGCATATGGATACAGTGCGAGCAAAAAAGATGAAATCGTCTTTCTAAGCAAAAAATATCAATTTTTAACAAGATATACTTCTTTTTTAGCTGTGTCTGACGCTCCTGTCGAGCAGGTTGCCAAGCCAAAAGAACCGGTAAATAAAGTTGTGGCAAAAAACAAAAAATACCCTGCATCACGCACTATTGCGACACCTAGGGCAATGCCCCCTGTTGTTAAACAAACTCCGGCAAAACCAATTTCGTTATGGGGAGCTCAAGGCTTTATGCCTTTTGCAGCATTAGCGGTTCCTAATTTTAGAAAGGCAAGAGAGCAAGCTCGGGGCAAAGCTTGTGCTTCAAATATAAGGGTTTTGCTAGGTGCAATAGAAATGTATAACATGGACCATGCAGAACTTATGACAGTTATTGATCAAGATGCATTGGTTCAAAAATCTTATTTAAAAGCAGCAGTTCAATGTCCGGAGTCAGGAGGACGCTATGGAACGATAGGTGATGTGAGTAAAGATGGTATCATTGTTTGTTCTTTTCATGGAACCGTTAACAAAGAAGAAACCGAAGCATATCTGAATCAGCCGGTTGTGTATGAAAATAATGATGTTTCCGAATTTAATCCGGCGCATGAATATAGAACCAATAAATCTCAAAGAACTTCAATCTTTGCATTCAACAAAGATCACAACTACGCATACAGAACAAATGAAAATACACCTTGGACTGTCAGAATCTGGAATAACTATCTGTCTTGGGTAGTAAATTTATTGATTAACATTCCTCTGTTCCTGCTTGGGGTATATTGTACTTACAAAATTATTCAGTTTGTTTGTATATGTTTTTATATCGTTTTTATAGCGCCTATTAGGTATGTTTTCAGCTTAATTGGAAGAGATTAAGCTGAAGGTTCAGGAAAAGAGAGATATTCCTTTTGTGAGCCAATCTATCTTTTCCTGAATTTGCTCTGTTGACTCGGAATTTTGCTCTTCTTCTTGTGTAGCTATCAGTCTCTCTTTAGTTATAATCATATGTTTAAGCAATGTGCTAAAATTTGCTATCTTTATTGGCTTTGGCTTTTTGCTTGGTTTTGCAGATAATATTCGCGATAATTCTTCGCCCGGTTTTGCAGGAATTATCAATAAGTCTACTTTATCGAATGTTTTAGAATTTGGAATATCAGTTATTTTAAATAGATATCTACAGTTATCTTTTTTAGAAAAGACGCAAATCGTATCATCGTTTATTGATTCAATAAAACCTTTTAAATGAGTAATATTATTCATTGTATCTCCGTTAAACATTTCTTGAAAAAATTATACTTCAGTTATAACATAAAGCTATGAAAAACATAATTCCCGAAATAATGAACAGGCCCATCAGAGATTTATCATTTGTAATACTTGACCTTGAAACAACCGGTTTCAAGCCTTCTGAATCCGGAGTAACCGAAATAGCGATTATTTCATTAAAGAACGGTAAAGAAGAGTGTTTTGAGACTTTGATTGATCCTGAAACCGTTATCCCTGATGAAATCGTAGCTTTAACCGGCATAGACAACAATATGGTAATAGGAAAACCAAAGTTTAGAGATATTTTGCCTATGGTTGAAGATTTATTTAAAGATAGTATATTTGTTTCTCATAATGTTCCGTTTGACTGGTCTTTTTTTGATTATCATTACAAAAAGTCTCTTCAAAAATCTCTTAAAATGCCTTCTTTGTGCACATTGAGATTGGCAAGAAAGTTTTTGTCTTTAAAGTCTAATAAACTGGAAGAAGTTGCAAAGTATTTTCAAGTTCCTTTAATAGGCGCCCATCGTGCAATGAGTGATACTAAGGCTGTTCGGGGAATTCTTAATTGCTTTTTTGATATTCTTGAAGATAAAAATATTTATTTAGGGGCTGACTTGTATAAGCATAATTTGATTTTTCCCGATTATCCGCCAACTCGCTGAACAAGAGGTTATACCATGAATAAAAGAGCAATCTCAACAGAAGTATTTGATGAGAATAAAATTCGAAGAACGGTCGGCACTTTTTGTTGTTTTGTTGTGAATTCTTATCTTATGTACATTCTTAAAATTCCGCTTGGTTCAAATGCATTTTTATTTTTTAACCTTTTATCATTAGTTGCTATTGTTTACAGCATTGTAAAAAAAGATTTCAGTATTTTATTTTTCTGTTTCGGATTATCTTTTGTGCCCTTTATTATTATGCAAGCAGGACTTTCGCTGATTGCGTTGTTAAGCTTTTTTATAGCTATATTATCTATTTTCTTTTTCAAAAATTTAGATTTGAATTATTTGTCAGAAAAAATAACCGGCGTTGCTTTATTATATGATAAGGCTTCAATAAAGAAGAGAATAATCAAGCTATCAGGTTCAAATATTTCTTCTGAATCTATAGAGGACAATGACATAAATGAGTTTACAGAAGTGCAAAAAGAGTTAGACAAGTTTAAAAAGGTTTGCTCTAAAGAAAGTGACGGAATTAAAAGGGCCATATCTAAATCTATACACCAGGTTGAAAACTTGCAGAAAGACCATGCAAGAGTTTTGGTTAGGACTGTTGGCTTAAGAGAATATTTAAATTCGATTAATACAAAACAGATACAGAATGAGATAGATAAGCTTTTGATTCAACTGAAAGAAACCGAAGACGGTGTTTTAAAATCTCAAATTGAATCTACTATTAAAATGAAACAGACAAGATTATCAGATCTAAACACTCTTAAAACCAGCCTTGGCAGAATCATGATGCAAAAAGTTCAAATGAAAGAGATGTTTTCTAGCTTGATGGGCCATATGAACACTTTGAAGTTTACTGATGTAATAGGAATGGAAGCTTCTTCCGATAGCATGGTAAAGGAGGTTGAATTGATTCGTTCGGGTCTTGTTGACCTTGAAAATGGGCTGGCTGAAGTTGAAAAACGAAGCAAACAGGCAATACAATAAACTAGGAGATATAAATTATGAGTATTGGCAGCAGTTCTAATCCTTTTATGAAAGAAAGTTACTTTGAAAATATTTCTGCCGACAATCAGTCGATGACGGTTGAGGGTACAATTAGCAAGACTTTGATTTTAATATTTTCAGCGATTTTTGCAGCAAGTTTTTCTTGGAAATTAGTGCTTGATAATCCGGCTTCTATGAACTCTTTGGTTACTATCGGAGGAATCTCCGGTCTTTGTTTGGCTCTGATTACTGCTTTTAGACCCAATTTGTCTCCATATACTGCAGTTCCTTATTCATTGGCGGAAGGAGTAGCTCTAGGCGCAATCTCTGCGATTTTAAACAGGATTTATCCGGGCATTGCATTAAATGCGGTTTTGATAACATTTTCTGTTTTGTTAATAATGCTGGCTTTGTTTAGAACGGGTGTTATCCAAGCAACAGAAAGATTTAGGTCAGTCGTAATCACTGCAACTGTCGGAATTGCGTTCGCATCACTTTTGTCTTTTGCCCTATACTTCATGGGAATCGGGATGCACTTATACTCTACCGGTACGTATGGTTTGCTGTTCTGTGTGTTTGTTTGTATTATCGCGGCTTTGAATCTAATAATTGACTTTGATGTAATAATTCGGGGTGCAGAAAGCAACTCTCCCAAATATATGGAATGGTTCGCTTCATTTGGGCTTATGGTGACTCTGGTATGGCTTTATATAGAAATACTGCGTTTATTAAGCATTTTATCCAGAAAAAAGTAACTTTGGTTTATCGTTTACTGATGATTTTTTCGAGAATAGTAATGTCTTCCGGGTTGGTCAGTTTCATGTTTTGTGTGTCTCCCAAAACAACATGAATATGGATATCCGGAAGATATTTTTTTACTGTTTTACAGTCATCGGCTGTAGTAAAATCGGGGTCTTTTAATGCCAGTGTGTAAGCTTCTTTAATTAGGGTATATTTGAATGCCTGTGGTGTTTGACTATTGAACAACATAGAGCGGTCCGGTATTTCTTTTATGTTTAGGTTTTTATCAACTATTAATATTGTGTCTGTTGTTGGCACTGCCGTATCAACAGCGGAATATTGTTTTAGGCATTCAATTACCTTTGTAATAATCGTATCGCTAATTAAAGGTCTGGCTGCATCATGAAAAATTAAATTCAAATTTTCTTTATCTGTAATTTTATCGCATGCTTCTATTGCTGCAATACTTGAATGGTATCTTTCTTTTCCGCCTACAATTATTTTTTCAATTTTTGAGTAGTGTTTTTTGTCTATAAGCTTTTTTGTATGATCTAAGTAATCGGCATGAGTTACAACAATAATTTTGTCTATTGCCGGGTGAGCTTGAAAAGCTTCAAGGGAATAAAGAATTAGCGGTTTGCTTTTTAATTCTATGAATTGTTTTGGTAAAGGATTTCCGACCCTTTTGCCAATACCGGCAGCGAGAATAATCGCGATGTTTTTCATTTTTACCTCTTATCAATTGAGCAATTATAAAGCGTTTTTAATAATAATGCTACATCTGCTTTTTGCAAATATATGCTTGCTATGCTAGAATATACTATCTAAAGTGGAGGTCGGCAATGGGACTTATATCAAAATTTGTGTTAAAGGCTTGCGAAACGGGACTTGTTCCTGAAAAAGTTATCAGATTTTGGTGCCGAAGGCTTTATTCAAGAGCATTAAAGTCAGCCTCATTAGGTGATATTGAAGCCCGACAAGCAGTATTTAGGCAAATTATTAAAGATATAAAAAACAAAGTGTCTTTAAACCGTGATTCAGAGGCTAAGCGTGAAGGGATTGAACCAAACCCTGACTTTTTTAAGCTTTTTCTGGGTGAAAGATTAAATGAAGGATGCGGTTATTTTCCGACAGGTGCCGAGGATTTAAATGATGCTGAGGAAACCATGCTATGGATGTCATCTGATCGTGCAAAAATCCGGGATGGCATGGATGTTCTGGAAATTGGTTGCGGGTGGGGTGCTATGACATTTTGGCTGGCAGAAAACTATCCCAATATCAGAATTACCTCAGTAGTTGATTCAACTAAGAGATTGATAATTTTAAAAAAGAAAATCAAAGAATTGGGGCTTACTAATATTACGTTTGTTTCGGCTGACTTTGAAGAGTTAGACTATGAACAATCTTTTGATCGAATTCTTTGTTTAGAACGATTTGATTTAATTGCACATACGGAAAATTGGGATAGCAGAATCGCTAAAATGCTAAAGCCTGAAGGTAAGTTTTTCCTTCAATTTCCTGTTCATAGCTCTTATTCTTATTATCAAGATTCTGTTGGTTTAGCAGAATATCCGGGGCGTTATATTTTGAATCCGTTTCTTATGCCTTCAGCGGAAATGTTAATGATGTTCCAAAAGAATCTGTATATTGAGGACTATTGGAAAATAAGCGGAGAAGCATATAAATTAACCGCTGAAAAATGGTTGAAAAAGTTTTATTTTAATCGAATTGCTATTTTTTCTTCATTAGAAAAAGTTTACGGGAAAAAGATGGCCTGGACTTGGATGCAGAGATGGAAAATGTATTTTCTGGCACTATCTGAGCAGTTTGGGTTTAATCGTGGACAGGAGTGGATGGTGGCTCAATATCTGTTTTCTTTTTAGAGTTTTGGAAAATAAACTCTCTTGCCAATTGAACAGCTTCTTCTTTGGTTTTTATTTCTCCGGTATATTGAGCTTCTTTTACTGCCTCTAATATTGTTTTAAACAACGGGCCCGGTTTGGCGCCCATCGAAATCAAGTCGTCACCGCGCAAGAGCTCTTTTGTCAGAGGTTTGCTTTGTTGAATAAAATATTCGCTCATTATTTGATAAATTCCTGCTGTAAACTCTATAATTTCATCCTCGTTAAAATTACCTAAAGCGGCAAGTCTGTCTGCTAATGACAAGAGAGCTATTCCGGTTCCGTCTATCCCGCATTCGGAGTAATATCTAAATAGCCTTTTATTGCTTATTCCTTGTTGCAAGATTACGCCCGGTCTCATATGATTTTTAACTAATTTCTGTTGGAACAAGCTCTCGGCAGATGACAGTCTTAATCGAGCAGCAATTTCTTTGGAAATTTTTGATCCTTGCATTTCGTGGCCGTGAAAAATTATTTTACCTGTTTCTTTGTCAACTATTCTGCATGGAATTTTACCCAAGTCGTGTAAAAGACATCCTAATTTAAGTGATTGTAAATAGGTTCTTCCCTGTGAAATTTCTTCATGTAAATACTTAAGAAATTTATTCCACCAGAAATGAGGCGGAGCCATGTTCAGTAATTTTTCAAAATTTTCATAAGTTAAGATGGTATGATCAAAAACATCTAAATGATGCCAAGCATTTTGTGAAATATTTCTGCATTTTTCAAGTTCAGGAAAAATAACATCCAGGATTTTCATGTCAGCCATTTCTTTAATGTATTTAGCTGAATTATTAGTTGCCAAGACCTTAAATAATTCATCACGAATTCTTTCGCCGGAGATATTAACAAGAAGACTTTGGCTAATCTTAAATAAAGTTTTCATTTCAGCAGTTATTTCAGCTTTATAAGCAGAGCAAAATCTAAAGGCCCTCATAATACGAAGAGGATCGCTTTTAAAAGATTCGCTTGAACAGACTTTAATGTGATTTTTTTTTAAATCAGTAATTCCGTCAAGCGGGTCATATAACAACAATTTATTATTTTCCAGTAATTTTCGTCCTTCATCAAAGAGAGGAGAAGCAATCGCATTTATCGTGAAATCTCTGCATAACAGATCATTGTCAATGTTATCTGCTTTAAATTGAGAGACATCAAAAGTGTAAAAATCATTGTTTTTTGTTTCATAAACTATTCTGACAATATTTCTTTCGTCGTCGAGTATTACAAAACCTGATTTGGTTTCATTAGCGAATTTTTTGCATTTTTCTATGGGATTAAATGATGTTACCAAGTCCAGATCATAAATTTTAGTGTTTTTACCTTTAATTAGGTCTCTTATGCTGCCACCTACCAACCAAACTTGATTAGTTTCAGAGGGATGCAAAAAAGACAAAATTTCCCGCAACAAAACTGATTCAAGTTGCGGGAAATTTATAATCATTTTTCTCGTTCTTTATTATGGTTTCCGGTAGAAGTTGATGTCAGGTTTTCGGGCTGCAGTCGCTTCGTCAAGTCTTCTTACCGGGGTGGTGACCGGGGCGTTTTTCAAGAGATCCGAGTTTTCGACAGCTTCTTTGGCAATTTTTTCCATGACATCGATAAACCCATCTAATGTGTCTTTAGATTCGGTTTCTGTTGGCTCAAACATCATTGCTTCTTCTACTATCAAAGGAAAATATATTGTGGGTGAGTGATAGCCGAAATCAAGAAGTCTTTTTGCAATGTCCAGTGTTTTCACTCCGTGTTTTGCAAATGTTTTTCCGGATATTACGAATTCATGTTTACAGAATCTGTCATAGGGTACGTAATAGGTGTCTTTGAGCTTTTTCATCATGTAGTTAGCATTAAGTACAGCGTAAGCAGAAGCGGCTTTAAGGCCTTCTTTTCCGTTATACATCATGTATGCCAGCGCTTTTACAATAACCGAGAAATTCCCTAAAGAACCTAACACAGCTCCGATTGTATCATCATTTTCATTTTTTAAAGAATATGTGTTATTTTCTTCAATTATAAATGGAGTCGGTAAAAACTCTTTAAGATGTGCTTTTACGCCAACGGGGCCGGAGCCGGGTCCGCCACCGCCATGTGGTGTCGAGAATGTTTTGTGTAGATTTAGGTGCACAACGTCGAAGCCCATGTCTCCGGGACGTGTCCACCCCATTATTGCATTGAAGTTCGCGCCGTCATAATATAACAACCCATCTACTGAATGAACAAGTGAGGCCAATTCTCCGATATTTTCATCGAACAAGCCAAGTGTGTTGGGATTTGTTATCATCAGTCCGGCTACGTCCTGAGTAATGTTCGCTTTAAGATCTTCTATATCAATGCATCCGCGATTATCAGATTTAATATTAACAACTTCGTAACCAACCATTGTACAAGAGGCGGGATTGGTTCCATGGCCACTATCCGGAATAAGTATCTTCTTTTTGTTATTACCTTTTTTGTTATGGTAAGCCTTAATGATCAGCAGGCCTGTCAGTTCTCCGTGAGCGCCGGCAGCAGGCTGAAGGGTTATGGCATCCATTCCGGTTAATTCGGCCAAATATTTTTCTGTAGTTTTGAGAAGTTTCAAGGCACCCTGAACAGAATTTGCATTCTGATGCGGGTGAATATTTGCAAACCCCGGTAATCTTGCTATGTTTTCATTTACCTTGGGATTGTATTTCATTGTACAAGATCCAAGAGGATAAAACCCAACATCCACGCTATGATTCATTCTTGAAAGACGGGTAAAATGCCTTACTGTTTCGAGTTCTGACAGAGATGGCATATTAAGTTGCTTTCGCAAAAATTTAGTGGGTATATGATCAGCCGGATCTACTGTTGGAACATCAAGTTTCGGTAATGCATAACCTCTTCGTCCTTTTTTATCCAGTTCAAAAAGTAAAGGTTCAGTCATTTTAGAGCCTCCCCAAGGTATTTGCAGTAGTCATCTATCTCAGATTTAGTGCGCTTTTCTGTTACTGCAAGCAAAATACAATCTTTTAGATTTGGATAGTATTTTTCAAGTGCAATTCCTGCAAAGATTCCTTTTTCTTCCATTCTCTTTAACACAGAATCAGCATTTGGAACCTTTATGACCATTTCATGGAAAAAGCTTGAAGTGAACGGAACAGTTAATTTTTCAATTTTCGCAAGTTCCGATTTCATGTAGTGAGCTTTTTGGAAGCAATGCAAAGCAACTTCTTTGAGTCCTTCAGCACCCATCAAAGACATGTATATCGTTGTATTTAGTGCGACAAGTGCTTGGTTTGAGCAAATATTGCTTCCTGCTTTTTCTCTTCTGATGTGTTGTTCTCTGGCCTGAAGAGTTAAAACAAAGCCTTGTTTGCCATCGATATCCAGAGTTTTCCCAACTATTCTGCCCGGCATTTTTCTTAAAAGTGCTTTTTTTGCCGCCAGAAAACCGATATATGGGCCACCGAATGAGAGAGGAACACCCAGAGGTTGTCCTTCGCCTGTAACAATGTCAGCGCCAAGATTTCCCGGCGCTTCAAGGATTGCAAGTGCGATCGGATTCGCGCAAACGATACATAAAGCACCGGCTTCATGGGCCATTTTTGCAATGTTTTCGATGTCTTCAAGGCAACCAAAGAAATTGGGATACTGTACAATAACAGCGGCTGTTTTGTCATCAATAGCCCGTGCAAGTTTTGTGACATCACAAACACCGTCTTCAAAACTAAGAGTAATGATTTCAGTGTCTTGTGCACCGTTAATTGTTTTTATTACTTTTCTGTATGCGGGATTAATTGTGTCTAACAGAATTACCTTTTTTCTGCCGGTCTGAGCTTCAGCCATTTTTATTGCTTCAACATTAGCAGTAGCGCCTTCGTAAAGAGAAGCGTTGGTTTGGTCCATTCCTGTCAGAGAACATATTAAGCTTTGATATTCATAAATACACTGAAGAGTACCTTGTGAAACTTCAGGTTGGTAAGGAGTGTATGCAGTGAAAAAATCGCCTCGCAAAAGCAGGTGATCAATTGCTGCCGGAATAATGTGATCGTAAGCACCTCCGCCCAAGAAGCAAACGTTTTTATCAACTGTTTTGTTTATTTCTGATAGGGAAGTTAATTCACGAGTCATTTCTAATTCGCTCATTCCGCACGGGATATCCAGATCTTTGTTTAATCTAAGGTTATTCGGAATTTCTGCAAATAATTCATCAATTGTTTTTACACCTATTACGTTGAGCATTTCTTGTAGTTCGGTGCTTGTATGAGGAATATATGTGGACATTTTTTACTCCGTCACGTAATTAGAGATGTTTTTGTTATTCACAAGTTGCTTTATAGGCAGCTTCATCAAGTAATTGATCGTATTCTTTGGGATCAGAAATCTTAATTTTAACTATCCAGCCTTTTCCGGTCGGGTCTTCATTTACAAGCGCGGGGTTAGCGTCGAGTTCATCATTTACTTCTGTAACTTCGCCTGACATGGGTGCATAAACATCAGAAACGGTTTTGACAGATTCAATTGTGCCGAAAACTTTGTTAACTTCGAATTTTGAGCCTTTGTTTGGCAATTCTACAAAAACTATATCGCCGAGCTGGTGGGCTGCGTAGTCAGTGATTCCTATGGTTGCTGTATTGCCTTCTAATTTGACCCATTCGTGTTCTTTTGAAAATTTCATGTTTTTCTCCTGAAAATATTAGTTAAATTTTATAGAAAGGAAAATTTTTGCAGACTTCGATAACTTGATTTTTTACAGAAGCCAAGTTATCTTCGTTCTCCGGATCAGTGATAGCTTGGTCTATAAGGGCAGCTATTTTTTCCATTACTTCGGGTGTCATTCCGCGGGTTGTAACTGCAGGAGTTCCAAGGCGGAGACCTGATGTAACAAAAGGAGAAGCCGGATCGTTGGGAATAGTGTTTTTATTTACGGTTATTCCAGCTTTGTCAAGAGCTTTTTCGGCAGCTTTGCCCGTAATATTTTTATTTCTGACGTCTACCAATAACAAATGGTTGTCTGTTCCGCCGGAAACAAGTCTAAACCCTTTCTTAATTAGACCGGCCGCAAGCGCTTGCGCGTTTTCCAATACTCGTTTTTGATAGTCTTTAAATTCAGGGAGGAGTGCTTCTTTAAATGCTACGGCTTTAGCAGCAATTACATGCATTAAAGGCCCACCTTGAAGACCCGGGAAAATAGCTTTATCAATTGCTTTGGCCCATTTTTCTTTGCAAAGAATCATTCCGCCTCTGGGGCCTCTTAGGGTTTTATGGGTTGTAGTCGTTACAAAATCGGCATAAGGAATAGGTGAGGGGTGTAGACCCGCTGCAACCAGTCCGGCAATATGAGCCATATCTACGCACATTACAGCTTGAACTTCATCGCAGATTTCTTTTACTTTTGCAAAGTCAATGATTCTGGGATAAGCAGATGCACCCACCATAATCATTTTGGGGTTATTTTCAATTGCAAGTTTTCTCATGGCTTCATAGTTAATGGTTTCAGTATCATCACTAACTCCATAAGGAACAACATTATAGAGCATTCCGCTAAAGTTTACGGGGCTACCATGCGTTAAATGTCCACCATTCTGGAGATTCATACCTAAGTAAGTTTCACCCGGCTTCATTACGGCTTGATAAACTGCCATGTTTGCTTGGCTTCCTGAGTGTGGCTGTACGTTTGCATGTTCGGCACCAAAAAGTTCTTTTGCTCTGTTGCGAGCTAAATCTTCGGCGCAGTCAACCACTTCACATCCGCCATAATATCTTTTTGCCGGGTAACCTTCTGCGTATTTGTTTGTTAATACAGAGCCAAGCGCTTCAAGCACAGCTTCTGTGACAAAATTTTCTGAAGCTATAAGCTCAATTTGGCTCATTTGTCGCTTTTTTTCATTATCAATAATTGTGGCAATTTCAGGGTCAAATTGTTTCAAGGTTTTCATTATTTATTTCCTTCCCTCTTATAAAACGGTGTTTCTACAACTGTTGCGGGGTATGTTTTTCCTCTTACTTCTACATCGAAAGTAGAGCCGATTTCTTTCAAGCTTTGTGGAACATAACCTAATCCAATATTTTTTTTCAGGGTTGGTGACATTGTTCCAGATGTAACTTCACCAACTTGTTTTCCGCTTTTAAAAATTGGGTAACCGTGTCTTGGTGCGGGGCCTTTACCCATTTCGAAACCAACCAGAATTCTTTCTGTTCCATTTTCTTTTTGATGTTTCAGAATTTCACTTGCTGTAAATTGCCCTTTTGCGAATTTAACAGTCCAAGCCATATTTGCTTCTATTGGGGTTGTAGTATCGTTTAAATCGTTTCCGTAAAGCATAAGTCTGGCTTCAAGTCTTAATGTGTCTCTTGCGCCAAGGCCTATTGGCTTGATATCGAATTCTTTTCCGACCTCAGTAATTACGTTCCAGAGATATTCGGTATGTTCTGCATTAAAATAAAGTTCAAAACCGTCTTCGCCGGTGTAACCTGTTCTGCTGATAATACAGTCGATTCCTGAAACTTTTCCGGCTGTAAACCAATAAAACTTAATAGATTTAAGTCTTTGTCTGGTCAGTTTTTGAAGCAATGCTTCGGCATTTGGGCCCTGTACTGCTATTAAACCTGTATTTGCGGACTCATTCGCAAGTCTGACATTTCCTTCGAGTTGATGGTTTATCCAGTCGAAATCTTTAAGCTCATTAGATGCATTAACAACGAGCATAAATTCAGTGTCAGTCCATCTGTATACAAGCAAATCGTCTACTATAGTGCCGTCCGGTCTGCACATGGGCGTGTAAGCTATTTGTCTGTCTGAAAGAGCTTCTATGTCTTGGGTGACAAGCTTTTGAATGTTTTTCATAGCGTCGGGTCCGGTAAGCCAGAATTCGCCCATATGAAACAAATCAAACATTCCGCATTTGGTTCTGACGTGGTTATGTTCTTCAATAATTGAAGAATACTGAACCGGCATATACCAACCGCCAAATTCGACCATACGCCCACCTAACGCTTCATGTACATGACAAAGTGGTGTTTTTTTCATTTATCTCTCCTTGATATCATTTCACTTGTTATTTTTCGTTTGCCATGAAATATTCCATCATAGCCTTTAGTCCGGCGCCGGTTTCTTTAAGATAACCCTTTTGTTTGAGGATCATTTCAAGCAGGCCAATTGTTCCGATTAGATCTCTTTCACCTATATTGCCTATTGTGGTTATTCTCAGCATTGTGTTTGCAAATTGCTCTTGACCGCCTGCTATTCTTATCCCATATTTGTTAACCATTTCCGCAACGATTTCTTTTGGATTCAGGTCTTCAGGAACATAAAAGACAGTGAGAACATTAGAAGTGGCGCACTCTTCGGTAAAAATTTTAATGCCAAGAGCTTTTAAAGCAGCTCTTAAGCCTCCGGCCAATTTTGCATAATGATTTATGCAAACATTTAATCCGATTCTGTCAATTTTACGAAGTGCTTCTAGCAAAGAATACATCACGTTAATTGCCGGGGTCCATGGATATGCGGGAATTTTCAGCTCTTGGTTTTTCTTATAAACCTTGAGATCGAAATAGAGCCCATGACATTTTACCGATTCCATCTTAGCCATTGCTCTTTCAGAGAGAGCGACCATTCCAACGCCCGGAGGCGCTAAGAACCCTTTTTGAGAAGCGCTTACGGTAACATCGACATTCCAATTGTCGTGGTCGTATTCTAAAGCACCCAGTCCGCTGACTCCGTCAACGATCAAGAGGATATTTTTGCCTTTTAAAAATTCACCGATTGCTTTAATGTCATTTTTAATGCCGGTCGAAGTTTCGTTAAAGGTTACAGTAACACCTGAAATAGCCGGGTTTTCTTGGATTGCTTTGGCAATTTGCTCAATTTTGACGCATTTGCCGTCTTCGCACTTGAGTTCAACTGTGTTAAGCCTGAAAGCTTTGCAAATTTGAGTGAAGCGAACACCGAATACACCGGTTTGTATGTTTAAAACAGTTTCGCCTTCGTTAAATGAGTTGGCGATTGCGGTTTCCATTGCACCTGTGCCAGATGAAGTAGTCAGGTAAAGATGCTTCGTGTTAATAAATTTTTTAAGTAGATTTACGCATTCTGTGTAAATTGGCGCAAAATCATCAGTTCGATGGTGCAATAAAGGTCTTGCTCCTGCGAGCATAACTTCGGCGTCAAGGTGAACGGGGCCGGGGGTCATAAGCATAGTGTCAATAAATTCCACAATAGTTCTCCAATCATTCCTTATTATTTTTTATGCAATTTATTTCTGGCTCTTAATGTATTTGACAGCAGCATTGCTATTGTCATCGGACCAACCCCTCCGGGTACGGGGGTTATGTAAGAAGCTCGTTTTGCGGCTTCGTTGTATTCTACGTCTCCGACCAGTCTGTAACCTTTTGGCGAGGTGGGGTCGTCAATGGAATTTGTTCCTACGTCAACAACAACGCAGTCTTTTTTTATCCATGCGCCTTTTATAAACTCAGGTTTCCCGATTGCGGCCACAATTATGTCAGAGTTTGCGCACAATTCCGGAAGATTTTTTGTTCGGGAATGTGCGATCGTTACTGTAGCGTTTTCCCGTGTCAGCAGTGACGCCATAGGTTTGCCGACTATGTTAGACCTACCGACAACGAGGGCATTTTTCCCTTCAATCGGAATCTGATAACGTTTTAAGAGTTCAAGAGCACCGGCAGGAGTGCAAGGCAGTAAGCAGTCTGCGCCAAGATTGAGATAACCGAAATTTTTAGGATTGAAGCAGTCGACATCTTTATCGGTTGATATTGCCTCTAGTACGAGAGACTCATTAATCTGAGAGGGCAGGGGAAGCTGGATTAGAATACCATGAATGTTCCCGTCATTGTTAAGATCGTCGATTTTTTGTAAGAGCTGAGATTGAGTTGTTTCAGCGGGCAGTATGATTTCAAGTGAATAAAAACCGGCTTGTTCACACGCCTTTTTTTTAGCAGCGACATAAACTTGCGACGCTTTGGAGTCACCTACTATTATAACGGCTAAGCCGGGGGGTGGGGCGCCTGTGTCGGTAATTGCTTTAACTGCTTTGGCGATTTCGCTGCGAATTTGTAGAGAAATTTCTTTTCCATTAATTATAGTGACCAATTTAATACCCTGAAAAAAAGATTTACAGGGGGAGTATACCCCTACACGAAAACATAAGCAACCAATATTTTATTTATTTCACAAACTTTAAAGAGACTTGAGAAAATGAGTGTAATAATATAAAATGTGCTCATTTCGACCATAACGGAGGAATATTATGTCAGAAGTGTTTTTTACGGATTTGAAATCAAATGACGAAGAAAGTGTTTTATCTAAGCTTAAGAGATTGGTTAAGTTGGCTGGGATTGAAAAAATTGATTTTAAAGATAAATTTGTTGCAATAAAGATTCATTTCGGCGAACCGGGTAATATGGCGTTTATAAGGGCCCAATACGCGAGGGTAATCGTTGATTTGGTTTTAGAGAATGGCGGTAAGGCGTTTTTGACGGATTCTAACACCTTGTATGTAGGCGGCAGAAAAAACGCGTTGGATCATTTGGAATCAGCTTACAGGAATGGTTTTGTGCCTTATGTGACCGGCTGTCATGTGCTAATAGCAGATGGGTTGCGGGGTACAGACGAGAAATTGGTCTTTGTAGACGGCGAGTATGTTAAAAACGCAAAAATTGGCAAAGCGATTGCTGATGCCGACATTATAATATCGATGAATCATTTTAAGGGGCATGAACTCACGGGAACCGGTGGGGCACTGAAAAATTTGGGCATGGGCTCGGGATCAAGAGCCGGAAAAATGGAAATGCACAGCTTGGGCAAGCCGAGTGTTTATGTTAAAAAGTGCGTTGGTTGCGGTAAGTGTGCCGGTGTTTGCGCACATAACGCGATAACAATTGATGCGAAAAAGGCGAGTATAAATCATGAGAATTGTGTGGGTTGTGGAAGGTGTTTGGCAATCTGTCCTATGGACGCGATAATGGCTGATTTTAATCAGGCTAATGATGTATTAAACAAGAAAATAGCAGAATATGCGAAGGCAGTTGTAGTAGGTAAAGAGCATTTTCATATAAATTTTGTGGTAGATGTTTCTCCTGCCTGTGATTGTCATGCATGCAACGATATTCCGATTGTTTCGGATGTTGGGATTTTTGCTTCATTTGATCCTGTGGCAATTGATGTTGCTTCTGCAGAAGCCGTTAACCAACAGGCAATTATTCCGGGTAGCGTGTTAGAAAAAAAGCATAAAGTTGGCGAAGATTATTTTGATTCGGTGTCAAAAGGAACTAATTGGCGAGTTTGTACCGATTATTCGAGTAAAATAGGTCTGGGAAACAGTGTGTATAAATTGATTAAGATGTGAAGTGTATAATTTTTTAGAGGGGGGGGTTCCTTGTTTGGTAAAAAATGATTATAATATGTACACATTTTTCAGGGGAAGCAATAATTGCAAATTGTTAGTAAAAATATTGTAAAATCATTGACAGCGCTTGAATAAATGTGGTATTATTGCAATTCCTACACGTGTATTCGTGTGGAAATCAGCGTTAAGTTGATTTAATCTCAAAAAGGAAGGTGTTAGTCGTGCCAACAATTAATCAGCTAATTCGTAAAGCTCGACAAGCGACTAAGTACAAATCGGAATCACCTGCTTTGGATAAATGTCCTCAGCGCCGTGGCGTTTGTACTGTAGTTAAAACAACTACTCCGAAGAAACCGAACTCGGCTCTTCGCAAAATCGCAAGAATCAGACTTACTAACAAGATCGAAGTAACAGCCTACATTCCCGGCATCGGACACAATTTACAGGAGCACTCTGTGGTTATGATTCGAGGCGGCCGCGTAAAAGACTTACCGGGCGTACGTTACCACATCATTCGCGGAGCTCTTGACTGCGCAGGCGTTGCAAATCGCATGCAGTCTCGCTCTAAATACGGTGCCAAACGGCCTAAGAAATAAGGAGATATAACTCATGCCACGTCGCGGTCACGTATCTAAAAGAGAATTAACTCCTGATTCAGTTTACAATTCAAAGCTTGTAACACGATTCATCAATAATCTTATGATGTGCGGGAAGAAAAGTATTGGAAGCCGCATATTTTATGATGCGATCGAATTGACTGCCAAGAAGAGAAAAGAAGACAACGCTCTTGAACTTTTCAAAAAAGTTGTCGACAGTGCCAAACCTCTCGTTGAAGTGAGAAGCAAACGTGTTGGCGGCGCGAACTATCAGGTTCCTATCGAAGTTAAACCCGAACGCGGAGTTGCACTTGCATTCCGTTGGATCCTCAAAAACGCAAGAGGTCGCAAAGAAAAGTCAATGGCAGAACGCCTTTGTGGAGAATTCGATGATATTCTCAACAACACCGGTTCTACAATGAAAAAACGCGACGAAGTACACAGAATGGCTGATGCAAATAAAGCATTTGCCCACTTCCGTGTTTGATTGTTTTTTTGATAGAATGTAATATCAGAAAAGGAACAGAAAATTGTTATGACCTCTCTTGAATCCATTGGAAAAATAAGAAACATAGGAATAGTCGCCCACATTGATGCGGGAAAAACGACTACTTCCGAACGTATATTATTTTACACCGGTAAGGCCTATAAAATGGGCGAGGTTCACGAGGGAACGGCTGTCATGGACTGGATGGTTCAGGAACAAGAGCGCGGTATAACTATAACCAGCGCTGCCACAAAGTGTCACTGGCGTGATTGTGATATAAATATTATAGACACACCAGGACATGTGGATTTTACTGCCGAAGTTGAGCGCTCTTTAAGAGTATTAGACGGGGCTGTGGTTGTTTTTTGTGCCGTTGCAGGAGTTCAGCCTCAATCTGAAACCGTATGGAGACAGGCTAACAAGTATCATGTTCCCAGAGTTGCTTTTGTTAATAAAATGGATCGAATCGGCGCCGGTTTCGAAAAGGTTTTAGAACAGGTTCGAACGAGGTTGGGTTCTAATCCGGTTGCTATGGTTTTGCCGGTTGGGGTAGAAGATTCGTTTCATGGGCATATTGATCTGGTGACCATGAAAGCTCATCTCTGGGAAGAATCTTCCGCAAAAACTTTTGGTTCCGAGTTCGTCATTTGCGAAATTCCTGAAGAGTATTCAGAAAGGGCTTTGATTGCAAGAGAAGCTCTTATCGATGCTTTGTCTACTGAAAATGATGAAATTTTGGAATTGGCCCTCGAAGACAAGGATGTGCCCGAGGAACTGTTGCGAAAAGCGATTAGAGAGAATACAATCTCAAACAAAATTGTTCCTGTTTATTGCGGTTCCGCTTTCAAGAATAAGGGTGTTCAAGATCTATTGGATGCTGTAACTTATTATCTCCCTTCTCCGCTGGATATTCCCGCTGCACTTGCATATGAAATAGACTCACACGAAGAAGTGAAAATTGAATCGGATCCTGAAGGTCCTTTCGTTGCACTGGCATTTAAGATTGCTACTGATCCACATGTTGGCAGCTTAGCTTATTTGCGGATTTACTCAGGTTCAATTGAATCTGGAAAAGTTGTATACAATGTAACGCGCGATGGTCGAAAGGAGCGAATTGGCAGACTATTACAAATGCATGCTAATCAGAGACAAGACGTTTCTAAGGCGGTTGCCGGCGACATTGTTGCTGTTGTAGGTTTTAAGGCCGTAGGGACAGGTGATACTATCGCTTCAGTTGCAAAAACCTCGACATTAGAAAAAATTACTTTTCCGGAAACTGTTATATCTGTTGCTATAGAGCCAAAAACGCAGGCTGACCTATCGAAGTTAACAGAAGTGTTGTCGGCTTTGATGAATGAAGATCCTACATTCAAGGCAAAAATTGACTCAGACACCGGAGAAACTTTAATTTCCGGTATGGGTGAATTGCACCTTGAAATAATTGTTGACAGAATACTTCGCGAGTTTAATGTCAAGGCTTCTGTTGGGAAACCACAAGTTGCTTACAAAGAGGGCATTACACAAGTTGCGTCGGGTTGTTGCACTTATGAACGACAAATTGGCGGCAAAAATCAGTATGCAGAAGTGAAGGTTTCTGTTTCTCCTCTCGAACGTGGAAAAGGCTTTGTTTTTATAAACAAGGTTGTTGTTTCAAAGGCAGATTCGAAAGAATTTAATTTAAACAATTTTTTCAAATCTATTGAAAATGGTTGCCAAGATGCCATGAATGATGGTATACTCATTGGCTACCCTTTGGTAGACGTTTGTGTGACTCTTAACTACGCAGCCGGGCGTGAGGGTGAAAGTAATGAAGTGTCTTTTAAAATTGCGGCATACGAAGCGGTTAAAGATGCTCTCAGAAAGGCTGGGGCGGTTCTGTTAGAGCCTTATATGAAGGTTTCAATAGAAACTCCCGAGCAGTATATGGGTGACATTATCGGTAACCTTAATTCCAGACGCGGAAAAGTGATTAACATGGAAATGCGAGATGATATAAGAGTTATTGAGTGTCATTCTCCGTTGTCAGATATGTTTGGTTATTCAACTCAGTTGAGGTCACTTTCTCAGGGTCGTGCGACCTTTACCATGGAGCTTCTACATTATGATGAAGCGCCAAAAGCAGTAGTAGAACGTATTCTAGGCGTTAATAGTTATTGTTTTCAGTCTCAAGCTGAAGCAAGTTTCTAAATCGCTTTTTAACGAAATCCAAGGAGATTTTAAAATGGCTAAACAGAAGATGCGGTTGTCTCTGAAAGCTTTTGATCATCGTCTTCTCGATCAGTCAGTAGCTAGAATTTGTGACACCGTTAAACGCACTGGTACCAAGATTTCCGGCCCCATTCCGATGCCGACCGAAATCAGAAAGTACACAGTTCTCCGCTCACCGTTTGTTAACAAAGATGCACGTGAACAGTTCGAGATGAGAGTTCATAAACGTAACATAGACCTTTATAATCCGTCAGGTCAAACAGTTGATTCTCTCATGAACATGGACCTTCCCTCCGGCGTTAACATCGAAATCAAGATGCTTTAATCGGAATGGAAATCAGGAGGAAAAATAATGAGCGTTAAGGCAATATTGGGTACCAAAGTTGGTATGACCCAGATTTTTACAGAAGATGGTAACGTAGTACCGGTAACCGTAATCAGCGCAGGTCCTTGCACAATAATTCGCAAGGGTGAAAACAGTGTTCAGGTTGGCTATCGTGAGATCAGACCTGAGGCAGTTAAGCGTTTGCTTAATAAGCCCATGCGCATGAGCTTTGAGAAATCCGGCGTTAAACCGTTTCGTTTCGTAAGAAGCTTGCCCGCTGACGAACTTGAAAGCATTGAAGCTTTAACAGATATCAATGTATCAATGTTTAAAGAAGGTGACTCTGTAAGTGTCACCGGAACCAGCAAGGGTAAAGGTTTCTCGGGCGCAATGGAACGCCACCATTTTAACGGGCAAAACACAACACACGGTCAATCAGACCGCGCACGCGCCACTGGTTCTATGGGAACAGGAACAAACATGTCCCGCACTCTAAAGGGCAAAAAATTACCGGGTCAATTTGGTAATGTTCGTCGCACCGTAAAAGGTCTAAAAGTTGTAAAAGTAGATGAACAGAAAAATTTGATTTTGGTCAGAGGTTCCATCCCAGGTGCTGCAAACGGATTAGTTATTATCCGGCAGCAGGCATAAGGAACGGAGAGAAACATGGAAACTAAAATTTATACAATGAACGGAACCGAAAACGGTTCTATTACCCTTGATGATCAAATTTTTGCACATGCTGCACATCCGCAGACTATAAATGATGTTGTAAAAGCTCAGTTGAATAATCAACGCCAGGGTACTGTTAACACACGCACAAGAGGCGAAATCAGCGGTACAACCAAAAAAATGTTTAAACAAAAGGGAACCGGCAGAGCCAGACAAGGCGACATCAAGTCTCCATTGCATGTCGGCGGCGGCACCACATTTGGTCCTAAACCCAGAAGTTTTGACCAACGCCCGCCCAAAAAGGTTGTTGACAGAGCAATTATAGGTGTGCTTAGCGGCTTAGTTCAAGAAGGTTCGATTCGAGTTGTAGAAGGACTTGAATTTAGCACCGGCAAAACTAAAGACGTCGTAACCTTTATGACGGCACATGCCATGGACAAAGCTCTTTTTGTAGTAAGTAATATTTCAAATGAAACAAAGCGTGCGGTAGCTAACCTCAGGAATGTAAAGGTTGTAACTCCTATGCACGTAAATGTAGTTGATCTTCTTAAATATGGTAAAGTTGCCATAAATAAAGAAGCAGTTACACAGCTCCAGGAGGTTCTGGTAAAATGAAAGTTCCTCAAGATATAGTTTTAAGACCAATAGTATCAGAAAAAAGCTACGACCGCATGGGCGAAGGCATCTATCAGTTCAAGGTAGCCAAAACTGCTAATAAACATGAAATAAAAGAAGCTGTTGAAGCTCTCTTCAAAGTAACTGTAAAGAATGTAAATACAGTTAATGTTGTAAGAAAGCCTAAAAGACGCGGCGTTTTTCAAGGTTTTACTTCTGCATGGAAGAAAGCCATTGTTACCCTCAAAGAAGGCGATTCAATATCGTTCTTTGAAGGTATCGCATGAACCAGTAATAGGAGAAAGTCATGAGTTTAAAAGTTTACAAGGCTATTACACCTTCACGCCGCTTTATGACAGGTTTTGATTTCAGCGATATTACTACTGACAAACCTCATAAGTCTTTGTGTGAATGGTTAAAGACCAGTGGCGGACGAAATCATCATGGTCACGTTACGCTTCGTCACAGAGGCGGCGGAGCTCGTCGTCTTTATCGTATCATCGATTTCAAGCGAAACAAAGACGGGATTCCCGGAGTTGTTGCAACAGTTGAATACGATCCTAACAGAACAGCAAGAATCGCATTAATCAACTATCGTGACGGTGAAAAAAGATATGTTTTAGCCCACGATGGAATTAAAGTCGGTGATGTAATCGAAAGCGGTATTGGTGCTGATATTCTTCCCGGCAACTGTCTTCCTTTAAGAAACATTCCTTTAGGCTCTACTATACATCATGTAGAACTAAAGCCCGGCAAGGGTGCTCAAATAGCACGTTCAGCAGGAACCTCAGCTCAGTTAGTCGGTAAAGAAGGAAAATATGCTCAGCTTAGCATGCCTTCAGGTGAAATGAGAATGGTTCTGATTGAATGTCGCGCTGTAATTGGCAGAGTTGGCAACCTTGATCATATGAATGTTACCATAGGTAAAGCCGGACGTAATAGATGGTTGGGCCTGCGCCCATACGTTCGCGGTTCAGCTATGAATCCTTGCGATCACCCGCATGGTGGTGGTGAAGCTAAGACAAGCCGTGGTAGAACTCCTGTTTCTCTCTGGGGTAAACCTGCACAGGGTTACAAGACCAGAAAGAAAAAGAATCAGTCTGACAGACTCATCATCTCACGCAGAAAGAAATAAGGGAGAATCGCAATGGCTAAAAAAGCTCCATTTGTAAGTGAAGTTTTAATTAAAAGAATCCAGGAAATGAATCAGACCGGTGAAAAGCGTCAGCTAAGAACATGGTCAAGAGCATCAACTGTGTATCCTGAATTTGTGGGTCACACTATTGCTGTTCATAATGGCCGCAAACACGTTCCTGTTTTCATTACTGAAAATATGGTTGGACATAAGTTGGGTGAATTTGCACCGACAAGGACCTTTAAAGGTCATGCCAACGAAAAAGCTGTGAAGCTTAAATAATGAAGGAGAATAAGAATGTTACGACTTGTTGGTGTAACCATTCCTGATGATGTAGATCTTTTCAATGGCCTTCGTATGATCAAAGGTCTTGACACTAAAAATAGCCGCGCCAAGATTGAAACTATTCTTACCAAAGCCGGTTTATATACTCGCAAGCCAATTATTGACAAAGAAATTGGCAAGATGAAACTTGAAAAAGTTTATCCTAAAGTTGCAGATTTAACTTGGAAAGAAAAATCCAGACTCATTGATGTTCTTGAAATGCCTAAAGCTGTTTTAAGAAACATTCACTCAAGCCCTAAGAAGCTCAGACTTATCGCTGACGAAGTTCGCGGTAAAAAAGTTGATGAAGCTCTTTCAATTCTTCAGTTTATTGATAAGGGCGGAGCTCCTGTTTTGTTAAAACTTTTAAAATCAGCTATTGCGAATGCAAGCAATAACCATGGTCTTGTAGCCGATGATCTTTATGTCGCTAAGTTTTCTATTGACGGCGGAGCAACAATGAAAAGATTTATGGCGAGAGCACGTGGTCGCGCTTGCCGCATCAGATGCAGAACATCTCATGCCACAATAGTTTTACGCGAAAAGTTTTCAATGTCTAAGGTTGAAGTTGCTCAAAAAGCAGCCGAGCAAACTGTTGCAAAGAAAACAACTAAAAAAACTGCTACTAAAAAAACGACTGCCGCCAAATCACAGGGAGGTAAAGCATAATGGGTCAGAAGATTAATCCAATCGGAATTCGCCTTGGAATTACCAGAACCTGGGATTCAAGATGGTATGCTAAACGTGCAGATATCGCAAAATTGGTTCATGAAGATGTTAAAGTTCGTGAATTCATTGATCTTAAATCTTTCCGACGCGAAGGCATCAGTAAGATTGAGATTGAGCGAAAATCTAACAGTAAGCTCAGAATTACAATTCATACTGCAAAGCCCGGCGTAATAATAGGCCGTGGCGGAGATAAAGTTGAAGAGTTAAAGAAAGATCTTGAAAAACTTACCGGAAAATCAGTCTTCTTGAATATTCAAGAAATTAAGCAGCCTGACATCGATGCAAAACTTATTGCTGAAAATATCGCTGCTCAGCTTGAAAAACGTGTTTCACACAGAAGAGCAATGAAACAGGTAATTAGCCGTGCTCTCAGAGCCGGCGCTAAGGGTATCAAGATTTTGTGCTCCGGTCGCCTTAACGGTGCAGAAATTGCTCGCCGTGAATGGGTAAGAGAAGGACGTGTTCCTCTTCATACACTTCGTGCCGATATTGATTATGCAACTGATACCGCTATTACTACTTTTGGTTGTGTAGGGGTTAAAGTGTGGATCTTCAAAGGCGAAAAAATTGGAAAGGCTCACCTTTACAACAGAGATAATACCTCTAATGCACCGGTAGCTAAGAAATAAGGAGAAACCAAAATGTTGATTCCAGCCAGAACAAAATTCAGAAAACAACATCGCGGTAGAATGACCGGTTTGGCTAAAGGCGGAAAGTATTTGGCTTTTGGTTCATTCGGTCTTCAAGCTCTAGATCCTCACTGGATAACCAGTGCTCAGATCGAAGCAGCCCGTAAAGTTATTACACGCACAGTTAAACGTGCAGGAAAAATGTGGATTCGCATTTTCCCCGACAAGCCGGTTTCTAAGAAGCCTCTTGAAACTCGTATGGGTAAGGGTAAGGGCGCTCCGGAATTTTGGGTAGCAGTAATCAAGCCCGGTAAGATTCTGTTTGAATTAGAAGGTGTTCCGGAAGATATCGCAATTGAATCGCTGACACAAGCAGCCAATAAACTCCCTATTCGCTGTCAAGTTGTCTCTAAAAACGACTAAGAGGAAGGTGCAACATGAAGAATCGAGAAGATTTTTCTGAATTAAACGAGCAAGAACTCGAAGAAAAATATAAACATTATAAAGAAGAACTATTTAACCTGAGATTCCAGGCTGTAACAGGCCAACTCTCAAATCCGTCGAGAATAAGTATTGTTCGCAGGAACATAGCCCGCGTTAAAACTTATCTTACCAGATTGGAAAAGGTTAAAATTGCTCAGCTTTTGAAAGCCGAGTATGACGCACTCCTGAAAGAGGAAAAGATCGACAGTCTTAAGACTCCTCTTTCAGAAAAGATTTCTAAACTTAAAGCTCGCCTTTCATTAAAGGCAAGAAAAGTTAATCAAGAAATCAAAAATAATTGCGATAAGAAAGTTGCTGAACTGCTTAAAAGTATGCGCGGAGAAGTTTCTAAGAAACTAAGAGACGCAAAGGGTAGTGAAGATGCTCAACTTAAAGCTGCTTCAAAAAAACTCAGAGATCCTAAATGCACCATTCGCAAGAAGTTTCTTGACAAATTGTCTGAAATGGGTTTAAATGATGCTTCACAAATCGCGACTTTAAAAGAAAGCAAACGTGCGAAATTGCGTGAATTAGAAAACATCCGTGTTCTTCAACGCGAATTGACCGCCGGTCGCCTTCCTTTTTAACCAGGAGTAGACAATGGAAAACGAAAAAACCGTAAGAAGAAGCAGAGTTGGAAAAGTTGTAGCGGACAGCACCGAAAAAACTGTAAAAGTTGAAGTAGAAGGTATTGTTCAACATCCTCGCTATAAAAAATATATTAAGCGTCATACCAGATTCTTGGTACATGACCCCGAAGAAATTTGCAAAATCGATGATATCGTTCGTGTTGAAGAATGTAGGCCGATTAGCAAAACTAAAAAGTGGATCGTGCGTGAAATCGTAAAAGCCGCCGAAACAAATAAATAAGGAGTTCAGTAATGATTACTCAAGAAAGTGTATTGAAAGTTGCTGATAACTCCGGCGCCAGAAAACTTCTTTGCATCCGCGTTGCCGGTTGCTCAGGAAGATCTGTAGGTCGGGTCGGCGATGTTATTGTAGCTTCTGTAAAAGATGCTATTCCTGATGGCACCGTAAAGAAAAAGGAAGTTGTTAAAGCTGTTATAGTTAGAACAGCTAAAGAAACCAGACGTGCTGATGGCAGTTTCATTAAATTTGATGATAACGCGGCAGTAATTATCGGTAATGACAACAATCCCCGCGGGACACGCATTTTTGGGCCGGTTGCACGTGAACTTCGTGAAAAACAATTCATGAAAATCGTTTCTCTGGCACCGGAAGTATTGTAAGGGAGCTATTTATGCATAAGAAGATTAAAGCACGCCGCGGAGTAGAACATCCTCACATTAAAAAAGATGATCAGGTTGTTATATTGTCAGGTGATGATAAAGGTAAAAAAGGCAGAGTTCTTTCAGTTAACCCTGAAAAAGGAACTGCAGTAGTTGAAGGTATTAACTTTATAAAGAGACACACCCGACCCAGTAAGAGTATGGGTAAGGGCGGGATCGTTGAAAAAGAAGGCGCTATTGCTATCAGCAAAATAGGGCTTTTGACTCCTGACGGAACCCAGCTTACACACGCAAAAACTGTTAAGCAAGGTGATGAAAAGAGCCGAGTTTGTGTGACAACAAATGAGCCTCTTGGAAGAAAATAAGCAAGAAAATAAGACTGTCGTAAGGCAGTCTTATTTTTTTTGCATTCATGATTTTAACTTGACTTTCATGTTAAATAGTGATACAATTATCAACAATTGAAGGCTCGTAGCTCAGTTTGGTTAGAGCACTACCTTGACATGGTAGGGGTCAGCGGTTCAAGTCCGCTCGGGCCTATTTTTTATCCCAATTTTCCGGAGATAACATGGCTGATTCAAAATCCTTACTGGATAACATCAGAATTGTTTTAGTAGAACCTCAGGGCCCGTTAAATGTTGGCTCTGTTTGTCGTGCAATGAATAATTTCGGCTTACACAACTTAAGTATTGTAAGGCCCGGTTGTGAGTTAGGTAATGATGCGGTAAAAATGGCTATGCATTCAACAAATATTTTAGAGAATGCACAGATTACCGATAATATACCCGAAGCAATAAAAGGCAGTGTTTTGGTATTGGGCACTGCAAACAGAAGAGGTGAATACCATGAACCTAACTACACAGTTAAAGAAGGCTTAGAGCGAATTTCCAATGCTCTGTCTTCCGGTCCTGTTTCTATTCTCTTCGGAAGAGAAGAATGGGGTTTAACCAAAGACGATTTACAGTACACAATGGGAACAATGAGGGTGGTAACCGACGAAGGTTGTACTTCATTAAATCTTTCTCAAGCCGTTTTACTTATTGCTTATGAGATATATCAAAAGTTCGGTGATCCTAAACCCCTATTAAAATCCTGTGTAGATGACCCTCTTGAACAACCCGCAACAACAGATGAAATCGCGAAGCTCTATACGCACATTGAAAATGTATTAAAAATGTGTGAGTTTTTGCCACTTGTAAATCCTGACGCATTGTTTCAAGTTCTTAGGTCTTTTTTTCATCGAGCAGCTCCAACGGGGCGCGAAATAAACATCTTAATGGGTATTTTTTCAAATTTACGTGGATTTATGAAAAAATACGTTCGCGGTAAATAAAATGTCTGACCAAGGTTTTTTTATCCTGCCTTCAGAGAATAAGCCTTTAAGCGTTGTTCTCATTGAACCGGATATTCCGCAAAATACCGGGAATATTGCCCGTTTATGCATGGCCACGAATTGTGAGCTTGTTTTGGTAAGACCTTTCGGATTTCGCTTGACTGATGCGGGACTACAAAGAGCGGGCATGGATTATTGGAAGCTTTTAAATCCTGTAATATTAAATGATATAGATGAATTTTTTGAATGGTCTAATAATAAAAGATTGTTTTTTTTATCAGCACATGGCAATAAGTGCTATTCCACTATAGAATATAAAGAAAACGATGTTTTGGTTTTTGGCTCAGAATCTTCAGGATTGCCACTTAAGGTATTAAAGTGGGCTCAAGAGCATTATTCGCTTATTACCTTACCTATGGTTCAAAACGCAAGATGCATTAATGTTTCTTCATCAGTTTCAGCATCTGTATATGAAGCACTTAAGCAAATTTATAATTGGTAATGGATAATGAAACCTTAACTTTTACTGTTGAACGAATTACTTTTTATAATGAGAGCAACGGTTATCACGTTCTAAAGGGAGTTTCTTCCGATCATCCTCTTGGCGTAACAGTAGTAGGGGTATTTGCTTCTATACAACCCGGAGAAGAAATAAGAGCAAACGGCGTGTGGACTTATCATCCAAACTTCGGAAAACAGTTTCAATGCGTTTCTTACACTTTATTAAAACCGGCTACATTAAAGGGGATAGAAAAGTATCTGGGTTCAGGAATGATTAAGGGAATTGGACCTGTTACCGCTAAAAATTTGGTTAATAAGTTTGGTCTTGATACTATCAGTATAATCGAAAACTATCCCGAAAAACTTGCTGATTGCCCCGGTATAGGCTCTGCAAAAGCCGACATTATATCTAGGGGCTGGTTTTTGCAACGTTCAATTCAAGATATAATGATATTTTTACAAACCTATGGCATTACTCCGGCCTACGCCAGTAAAATTTTCAAGCAATATGGGCGAGATGCAGTTAGAATGGTTTCGAATAACCCATATATTCTTGCATATGAAATCCCGGGAATGGGTTTTAAGAAAACAGATGCCATAGCAAAAGAGGTGGGAATATCGGGAAGTGATCCAAGGCGCTTATCTGCGGCGATTTTATTTATTCTTAACACTATAACCAAGGACGGGCATCTTTTTCTTAGCGAGCAAGAGCTTTATAAATATACTAAAGAAATGCTCCAAATTGATCAGGATATTTTGCTGATTGATTCCATAAACAATTTACTTAAGAATAAGAAAATTATAAAAAGAGAAATTAAAAACGGAGTTTTTTATTATTTGCCGGCGGTTTATAAAGCTGAACAAGAAAGCGCAAACATTATAAAAGCCAGACATTCTGCACAAAAAGTCTTTGAACGAGATAACTTAGTCAAGGTGTTTGCCGGTATTGAGAACAATGGCGTTTGTTTAACAGAATTACAGGAATACGCAATTGAAATGTCTTTTAAGTGCAATATTTTGATTATTACCGGTGGCCCGGGAACAGGCAAAACTACCACATTAAAAACTTTGGCACAGGCTCATAAGTCCATCGGAAGGCGTTTGTTATTGGCCTCTCCTACCGGACGTGCAGCAAAGCGCCTTTCTGAAGTCAGTGGATTTAACGCGTTAACCATTCATCGCCTTCTGGATTATTCTCCAAAAGAAATGATATTTAAAAACAATAATGATAACCCTTTAGATTGTGACACATTAATAATTGACGAAGCTTCGATGATTGATATGAATTTATTTTACGCATTATTATCGGCTTTAAAGGCAACCACAACTTTGATTCTCGTCGGCGATTCAGATCAGTTGCCTTCAGTGGGGCCCGGCTCTGTTTTGAATGAGTTAATTAAATCTGATATAATTACTGTTGTTAGATTGACTTCAATTTTTAGGCAAGCTGAATCTTCAGACATTATTAAAAATGCCCATTTAATTAATTCAGGGAATATGCCTAAGTTAGTTGTTCCTGACGGCCAAGTTTCTACAGATTGCTATTTTCTTTCTGCCTCAGATGATTTTAAAATTTATACTCTATTGAAAAATATATTAACGATAGGGCTTACTAAGAAATTCGGTTTTGACCCTGTTAAAGATATTCAAGTCATAACACCAATGAATAAAGGCTCGCTTGGAGTTATTAGATTAAACGAAATATTGAGAGAACTTCTTAACCCCTCTTCTGCTGATAAAAATGAAATTCAAATATATGACAGAAGTTTTCGAGAAGGTGATAAAGTTATTCAATTAAAAAATAATTATGACTTAGATATTTATAATGGTGACCTGGGCATCATCAAATCTATTGATACAGAAGAGCAAGAAATTGTAATTGATTTTTTTCAAAAGGAAGTAACTTTGCAGAGTTCCGATCTTATTGATTTATCGCTAGCTTATGCGATTACAGTTCATAAGTCTCAGGGAAGTGAGTATCCCTGTGTAATTATGGTTGTATCGAATCAGCATTATCTCATGTTGCAAAGAAATCTAATTTATACAGCCTTAACAAGAGCTCGTCAGACCATGGTTTTTATAGGAAGCAGTCGTGCAATTTCAATTGCGGTAAATAATGACAAGATTAAAAAAAGGAATACTGTTTTAGCAGAACTTTTGCGCAGTAATTTTGCTTAACTTCTTAATTTGTGATACTATCTGACTACAAAAATAATTAGGAAATAATATGAAAGATAAAAGAATAAAAGAAATTTCAGTAAAAAATAGGATTTTTGTCAATAGAACCTTAAATATGAGTAATATCAAATTAATAGGTTTTGATATGGACTACACCATTGCAACATATAATGTGGCGGCATTTGAAGCTAAGGCTTACGATATTGTTAAAGAGAAGCTAATCAATGAATATGATTACCCTGAAGAAATTCGGAACTTTAAATTTATTGAAGATTTTATAATTCGTGGTCTTGTGATTGACACGCAAACAGGTGATTTTATAAAGCTTAACCGATATGGTTTTGTTAGGGTTGCGTCTCATGGAACAAAATTCTATTCGTTTGAAGAACAAAAAGATAAATATGGCTTATACAGCATTGATATAACAGAACCAAGATATTATACCATTCATACTCTCTTTTCGCAGGCAGAAGGCTGTCTCTATGCCCAATTAGTCGATTATTTTGATGAAAAAAGGGGAAACATAAATTATCAGTCATTATTCAGTGATGTCAGAAAATGTTTGAACGATGCCCATCAAGAGACTGAGCTAAAGGGGGAAATTGTTGCGAATCCTTCGAAGTATTTAATTCATGATAAGCGCATAGTAGACGCTCTTTTAAAGTTTAAAAAGTATGGTAAGAAATTGGCTCTAATTACAAATTCAGATTATGATTACAGTCGTAAAATTATGGATTATTGTTTTAAGCCTTTTTTAAATACTTCTTGGCAACAGTTATTTGACCTTGTTATTGTAAGTGCGAATAAACCTGAATATTTTACCGGTCATAATAGATATTTAAGAGTTGATCCTTTAACAGGTTATTTGACCAATTTTTACGGACAAATAGAATGGGGCGGAATATATCAAGGCGGCAATGCTTCAATATTAGAAAAGCATTTAAATCTAAAACCATCTGAGATATTATATATGGGAGACCATATTCTTGGCGATGTAGTAACTTTAAAAGAAACTACAGGATGGCGCACCGGTTTGGTGGTAAAAGAATTAGCCGAAGAAGTTCCGGTTCTGTCAACCACCAGAAGATGTCATAAAAGCATCGCTGCGAAGATGAACATGAAAGAAAAATTAGAGAACATAGCAAATGATTGTCGTGAAAAGCTTTGGTTAAGAAATAAAGAAACATATGATTTGGCAAAGGCTGAGCTTGAAGAAGTGAAAGTAAAAATATTTAAGATTGACGAAGAAATTCGTGAACTTATATTTGAAAGCCAAAAGGGTTTCAATAAATATTGGGGCGAAGTAATGCGCGCAGGAAATGAGGTCTCAAGGTTTTCTCTTTTAGTTGAGAGATACGCTTGTATTTATATGTCCGCAATTGCTAATTTATATTATTATTCGCCTTTTAAGTATTATCGTTCCCAAAGAAGGCTTATGGCACATGACCCACAGAACTGAACTACTTCCAGTTTATGTTTTCTAATACCCAGGCCGTTAATTCGTTCAATGAAGGATGTATAATCATTGAATCATTAATTGGCAAATAGTTTCCAAGTTGAGGACAAATTGTGTTATTGCATTTTTTTAGGTTCTGTTTTTCGCATTTGTGCTTAACATTCATAAGGTAAACGAATGGTTGAAGAAGGATCGCCGCATGTGGGCCGACAACGTGCACGCCAAGGATAGTTTTATCTTCTCCGACAATGATTTTAATGAACCCATTGTCGGTAGAATTTTTGTTTATTCCCATGGCTATTCCGCCTGCAATTTGTGAAAAATAGTTTCTGCCTATCCAATAGTTTAAGCCCTCTTTTTTCGCTTGTGACTCAGTTAGGCCCACGTGCGCTATTTGCGGCCAAGAAAATATTGCCCAAGGAACGGCATTGTAACAAGCCGCTCTTTTTTTATCATTTGAAAATAGATTGTTCATAAGAATTTGAGCTTCATAATTAGCCTTATGTCTGAACTGGTATTTTCCGTTAATGTCTCCGATTGCATAAACATTTTTCTGAGTGGTTTCTAAATATTGATTCGTTTTGATCCACCCTCTGGAATCAATTTCCACATCAGTGTTTTCCAGTTTTAATGAATTACTGTTTGAGGCAACACCTGAAGCAATAAAGATTGCATCGGCTTCAATGGTTGTTTTTTCTTTTGTAATAACGTTTTCTATGTTAAGAATCTTTAAGCTTTTATTTGTTCCTGCATCAATTATTGCAGTATTTGTTAAAACAGTTATATTATTTTTTTCAAATTCCGTTGCAACAAATTTGCTTATTTCTTCTTCTTCTGTTGCCAATAGCCTATCACGCATTTCAACTATTGTGACTTTTGTGCCAAAAGCGGAGAAAATATGTGCAAACTCTGCGCCAATTGCTCCGCCACCAATAATAATGAGACTTTTCCATGGCTTTTGTGGAAATTTATCACCAAAAAATGATTCAGGGATCAAATAGTCAGTCTGTTCTATGTGTTTAATGGGCGGTACAAAAGATTTAGCACCATTTGCAATAATAAAAACATCGCCTTCGAATTCATCTGAATAAGTGCCGTCAGAAAAACTGACTTTCATAGTATTTACACTTGTAAATTCGCCTGAACCCTTAAAAATGGTTATATTATTTTGTTTTTTGAAGTTTTCTTCAATAATCTCGCTAAAATTTATTTGTTTCCATATTCGTTCCGAGATTTTATTCCAGTCGACAGCGGGGGGTTGAAAACTTAAGCCGACTCGATTTGATTTTTCTGCTTCTCTGATCATGTCGGCAGGGTAAACGAGCATTTTTGATGGGATACATCCTTTTGTTAGGCAGGTCCCGCCGAATTTGTTTTTTTCAATTATTGCACATTTTTTTCCGTTTAAGGCAGCTGTTTCTGCGATCATTAAGCCTGCGCCGGTACCTATAACAACATAATCAAATTTTTCCATAATTTTCTTCTCAATAATTTATTTTTTAAAATTAACCTAATGGTTTCCCGCATTTACTGCAGTAGTATTCCTTGATACTGTTCGCTTCATTGCAGTGAGGACAGTTTCGTTGTGGCCCTGATATTTGAGACTCAAATGTATTGTTTGGTTTTGTCTGAGGAGATTCAAATGTCGGTAAAGCGTCTATGGATGGCAAGTTGTCTACTGCAGGTAGATTATCTACCGGAGGTAAAGCGAAAGGATTATCAATAAGTAGCGCGGGATCTCCATCCATTTTTTCATCATTGCCTTCTATGTTTTCATAATCGGGAAAAGCGGTAAAGCCTCTTTGTTCCTGGGTTGGGGCGTTCCCGATACTGTCGTAATCGGGATAGGCTTCTGTGCTTGCTGGTTTGGGGACGGGAATTGGCTCAAAAGTTTTAGAAAATTGTTGAGAGTAAAAATTTTGTTGAGGTGTGGTATTAAATGCCGTTGGTGTAATATTTTGGTCAGACAAAAGCTCGTCAGAAAATTTTTCAGATGCCAATATGCTCCACTTTTCGGCATTTTGTGAGTCATTGATTTTTTTGTAATTTTCAATTAAGGCTTTGTAATACTTGGGGTCATCCGGAGCAAGTCTAATTGCTCTGTCAAATACTTTTATGGTTTGAGTATTATATATTTGTCTGTTTATGTAAACATTAGCTAGATAAAAGAGTATTTCGTTATCATTTGGAGACAGGGTTATTGCTTGACTCAAAAAATCTTGGGCTGTTTTATGGTCGACTTGGTTTGTCATAAATGCTTGTGCAAGATAAATGACTATATCTTTTCGAGACTCGTCCAGTTTATATAAGTTTTGTATATGTTCAAGAGCTTGAGGAGACATGTCGTTTAGTAGCATGCAGGCTTCTCCTGCAATTTTTCTTGCTAACGGGTTTTTCCCTTCTCGCTTAAGCAAATTATTCGCAAGGTCATAGGCTCTCTGGGGCGCCCCGGTTTTTAACAAAGCTCCTGACAGAAGTAGGGTAATGGTTCTCATGTCAGGAAGGTCTTCTTTCATATAATGCTCTTCTAAGAACGCCAAATGTTTTTCGTAGTCGCCTTTTTCTCTGATTTTTTCTACCTTTTTCAATAATAGCTTAACCTTATAATTTTTTAGGAAAAGCACAAACTTTTTGGAAAGTAACAATGCAATGGCTATAAGAGCAAAAAACATATACATGCTGTATTGTTTTATATAAATTTTAAATATTGTTGTATTAATGTCGTTTCTGAAATCAAATTTTTTAAATTTTACTTTATCAAAGAATGCGAGAGCAGTTTCATATTCTCCCAGTTCATATGCGGCAAATGCAGATATATAATTATATAAAATTTCATCTGAATCCTTAAATTCTTCTGCAAGTCTTTTGCCTTCTGTGGAATTGCCTGTTTTTACCGCTAACTCAGCTACTGTCGGTAATAGTTCCTGCCTTTTTTCGGGGTAAGCAATAAGAAGTTTTTGGCTTAAATTGAAAGCGGTTTCGTATTCTTTCTTATAATCGGCTCTTTCAACCTCTGCAAATTTTTTCCTGAATTCTTCAGCCCTATTTTCATATTCAATTTTCTTGCCTTCGAGTTGGATAATTCGTTCATTTAATTTGGCACTATCGGCCATTTGTTCTTTCAGCGCCGATTTTATTGAATCTATTGCAGCTACAAAATTTAAGTCTTTTTCGAATTTATCTGCTTCTGCCAGATATTTTCTGTATCTTTGCAACGACTCTTGTGCTTTTCGCTTTTTCATAGCTTCGATCTGAATTATTCTGTCTTTTTTTGCTAATTCTTCATCATATAGAGCTTTCGTTTCTTCGTAAATTTCAGAAATTTCTGCTTCATCGGGGAATTTTTCAGACGCTGCTACCAGTGCATCGAGTGCTTTTTCGTATTCTTTGTTTTTTAGCATTTTCTCAACCATACTCATGGTTTCAAAATACAATTTATCTTTTTCGACTATTTCAATTTTTTCAAGTATGTCAAAAGGCTTATCACCCGGTAGTTTACTTATTTTCTTATAAACCTCTATTGCTTCATTGAATTCTTCTTTTGCATAATGAATTTCAGCTGTATCAATAAGTTTTTTAATCTCTGCGTCATATTTCGTTTTAAGCTCACGCTTAAGCAGATAAAGACCATCGTTATGAACTCGTATTGCATTCGCGTATTTTAAGTAGTTTTCAGTTTGCTCTATATTGTTTTCTCTGTAATATGTTTTTGCAACAATAATTATAGCTTCTTGTAAAGATTCATCAAAAGCTTCCTCTAAGCCTTTTCTATTTTTGCTGATTAAAAAATCTGCTTCATTTTTTATCTTAATGTATTCGCCGTTTTCCCACCAAATTTGAAAAAGGCTTGCCCAAATTTTTGTTCCTGATGGGTATGCTTTGCAAGCTTTAAGCATTTGTTCTGTCATTTCGGCAGTGTTTCCGCGATTTTGAGCATTTTTTGCCCTAACAACATAGATTGCGCCGAGTGCTTTTTGAATGTCTTGTTCTTCCGGGTTTAATTCTAGGGCTTTTGAGAAAGCCTTTTCCGCATCAGATTCTTTTTTCATTCTGTGGTAAGCAAGACCAACGGTATACCAAGCTTCCCAGTTTTCAGAGTTGATTTTAATTGCTTCTTTAAGTGCATTTATAGCTTGTTGGTATTGAAACAGGTTTATATGATCTCTTGCTTTTTTAATTAGTATAAAAGATTGATCATCAGCGGCGCAGACGTAACTGAGGTTGCTAAAAGGCAATCCCAGAAAAAGTAAAATGATAAATGTTGTTTTGTAGGTTTTATAAAAAGTTGAATTCATGCCCATATAGACTAGAATAATATTAAAGGCGATTTATGTAAACAAAAAAATAAAATTCTTGTTATTTAATAAGTTCCAACTGTGTTATATTTAAGACATGAATGCGTTGCGAATTCCAATTTTACTATTAGTTTTTATAATTTTGCTGGGAGTCTTTTTTGTGTGGTCCTCAGACCCGGGGAAAATAAAGAAAAGCATCTCTTTGCTGCCAGAAATTAAAAAAGAACTTGAGAAGACAGAAGATAAGCAAAATTATGAAAATATTCTAATAAAAGCGAGAACACACTTTAAGAATGAAAATTTTGCAAGTGTCTTGTCTTTAATGTCAACTATTAACGATGAGAACAATTATGAAGTTTTAAGGCTAAAATCTTATTCATTAGCAGCTCTGAAACGATTTGACGAGGCTATTTTATCTTTCGAAAAGCTTTTGTCTGCGCGTAGTTACCCTGAAGACGGCTATTCTCTGGCCTATTTATACGAAGTCTCCGGTTATTCCGAGACTTCTCACGGTCTGTATGAAGAACTCTTGACCTTAGATTTGAGCGCTGCTCTCAGATTAAAAGTCAGCGAGGGATATTTAAGAACTTCGGCATATAGTTTGGATGAAAAAAAAGTCATAAAGGTAGCTCATGACTTAAGCAAAAGATATCCGGCTTCTCCTGCCGGAATTATCGAAATGCTCAAATTATACAATAGACCCGACAAACGAGTTTTATCAATGATAGATAATCTTAGTGACCACCACAGATCAAATTATGAGTTTAATTTCCGGGCCGGTTTGTATGCTTATAGTAATGGATACTTCGATTTTGCTGAGAAATATTTCAATGTTTGTATAAAAATAGATTCTCAAAACAGTATTGTTTATTATTACCTATATAAATTATATGAAGCAAAAGGCTTCGTAGGCAAATCGCTAGAAATGATTGAGAGATTTCATAGCTTATCCCATGTATTAGGAAGCAATTTGTTTGAGCCTGCTGTTGAGGCTTCTAAACAGGGCCTTTCTGTTCTGGCTTATAATTTATACAGAAGCGCTGTTTGCGCCGATAGACGGCTTCTCATTCAAAATGATAATGGAATAATTAAATCTTATCAAATGAATATCCCTAAGAATTTAGATTCAAAAGAAGTTAAG